>CAIYZZ010000481.1 GCA_903930805.1 uncultured Rhodocyclaceae bacterium
TAGGGTTGCACCTTTCGTAGCCCCAGCGCCGACACCCGAAAACATTCCTACAATGATCCCCCAGGTGGTGACCAATACAGCCTGCATCATGAAAACTACTGCGAACAGAATTCTGAAAGGGGTCGACCTCGATGCACTCGCTAGACAGAACGCCAACAACTCAAATATCAGTCCGAGGTATGCTGCTCCAGTATCTCCAAGTCCTCCGATCCTGAAAAGGACATTTTGGCCGGTTTGTAGATTGAGGCCGACTGCGAGTGGGATGAACGCCACAAGGCCAAGATATTTGAGAAGGTGCATTCAGGTTCGGTATGATTTTGGATCAGATGCTCTACATTTTCTAGCGAACGTTAGAGTGCTCCTACGGGCGCGATTGAAAAGACTGTGAAATGAAAATGAGTCGCTTATGGCCCGTTAGGAGGCACGACTTGTTCGCCTTTCTTCATTACGGGATGGAAATCGGACCTGCGACAACGCGATAGAAACGCTTCGGTTGCTGGGCGGTGGACTGGGAATCATACCAAATCTGCGCGGGTTGCGTGAGGGTGACATTGGCAACACCGGTCCAACTGCCTGTGCCCCCCAGATCGGTTGTGGCTTGGATGCCGTATGTCTGCCCGATCACTCCGTCAATCGTCAATCCCGCATAGGTCGCGATGCTTACGCTCGCAGTGTTCACGACGAGTGTCGCGGCTTGGCTGATGAGAGTTGTGTTGCCGGCATCCTTGACCGTCACTGTGTAGCTTCCCGCGTTCTCGGCTTGTAGGTTCGTCAGATCAATCTGCGATCCGGTGGCTCCCTCAATCTCAACGCTATCCTTCAGCCATTGATAGGTGTATGGTGGATTGCCGTCCGCGGCAGTGACCGAAAAAGAAACCGATTTCCCCCAGTAGCCGACTTGGCTCTGTGGATGGGCGACTATACGAAGAACCGGGGTCGATAACCTCACGTTGTCGAGGCGTCCGGTATCGATGCCGTTGGTGTGATCGCCTCGAATGCGAAGGGCCGAGAGCGACTGCAGCAAGCCACGGAACTCCGCTTCGGTTGGCGCCGGGCCGCTGAGCGAGTCCTTGCGCCATCCGGCGCCTTCGCTCAATGTAAATGCATAATGTGTCCATAAGTCAGGCGTTGGCCCTGGTCCCGCGTCGATAACCAACGTAATGCCGGCTCCAACAAGAACAACGTCGGCATCCTGATTCAGATCACCGGGCTGCCGAAAGATGTCGAACTCCAACGCTTGTCCGTAGCTGGCAGAGCGGTCACCAAGAAATTTTGCGGGAGCTTCGAAAAAATACATGTCGCCATAAAAGTCAGTGTAGCGAATGCAGCCGCCGGAGTTGCCGGAAGAAGCGTCAAAAGCGGCTTCGAAGGTGCGAAGTGGCGTCGTATATGGGCCGGGCGCATTTAGTAAATCCACCACGACCCATCCATCAACTGTAGTATCGAAGGAACTGGAAACGTCGGCTGAGAATGCTGCGCCGTAGAAGAGGAATAGTGCCGCTGCGGTAGAAAATGATTGTTTCATATGTGAATATGGTTGTTTGATTTTTGAGGCGAACGAAAAGGCCATCCGATCCGCTGGCGACAACACCCCAACAAAATGAACCAATCTCCTGATACTCCACAACTTGCCGGAGCCGCAGAAAGCGGGTCGGATGCGCCGACTTGTTCTGAGTCTTCGGATCGGAAACTTAAACCGTGCGTCACCTGCCAAGGGACTGGAAAAATCCGCAGCCTCCCAAAGTGCGGAAAAAA
>CAIYZZ010000482.1 GCA_903930805.1 uncultured Rhodocyclaceae bacterium
ATGATTAATATCTCGTCGATTTTGGGCGCGCGCGTGGCGGGTGCCGTGGTGGGGTATTCGGCTTCCAAAGCCGGTATCATTGGATTTACGAAATCAATAGCCCAGGAACTTGGCTCCCGCAACATCCGCGTAAATGCAATTGCACCGGGATTCATTGAAACTGAAATGACACAAAAGCTACCCGAGGAAGTCAGAAACGAGTGGATAGAAGATATCCCGCTGAGGCGGGGGGGGACGCCTGAAAATGTTGCGAATCTCGCCTTATTCCTGGCCTCGGACCTTTCCGAATATATTACCGGGCAGGTCATCAGTGTCTGCGGTGGACTTCATACATGATAGGATTTCCGTGTGAGCCTTTTAATCGAATACCCTTTATGGTTTCTTCTTTTCTGCTTTCTCAACGGAGCAGCATTCTCATTTGGCCTTTATTACAGGAGGCGAAATACAAGTGAAAATTTCATTGTGCTGGCAGGTCTGGTACTGCTGAGGTTCCTTTCGGTAAGCCTGATCACTTTTCTTCTTCTTTTCGCCGGCTGCGGTTCGCTTCAGGATTCCCCCAAAAGTTTTGTCGGCTCTTCCACAAGGGTCCTTGAGGCCGGGCGTTCGGATTCAATATACCAGGTTTATCCGTCTGACATGCCCCGTTGTTTTGACGCGGTTGTTCAGATCGCGGCAAAAAATCACTATTATATTTTTTCGCAGGACCAGGCGCGTGGCCTGGTTGTGCTCCTTAATATACCCGGTTGTGTGGACACCACCGAAGTGGGTGTTTTCTTGACAGAACTTCCGGCCGGTGAAGGTATCAGGGTTGAACTTTCTTCACGCAGTACGCCTGCGAAAAGGGCAGTGGCGAAAGTTCTTTTTAGCGAATTAAAAGAACGCTTGTCGAAATAGACAGTTTTTCCTGCCGATTTTATCAATCAAAAGACAGATCCTGCCGTTTTTTCAACTCTTATTTAAATTCTTGTAAATTCACCTATATGTATTAGAATTATTTATTATGAAGTACATTAATCAGTCAGATGAGATCATATCCGTTGGCCGCCTTATGTGGGATAAGGACCTTGTGAGCGGTTTTAACGGCAATATCAGTCTTCGTGTTGATGAGGGGCAGATCCTTATGACGGGGCGCGGTACGTGCCTGGGGCGCCTTGCACGCCAGGATATGGCCCTGGTGGGACTGGATGGGCGTTTGATCGATGGACCGGAGCCGACCAGCGAGCGGTTATTGCACTTTGAGATCTATCGCCATTTTCCGGAGGTGAAAGCCGTCCAATTGCCGGAAGCCGGAACGTACTTTGAAAGGCGAATGACGAGGAGGTAGCGTAACTGGTCAAACTGCTCCATTGCTCGCACGACTTGCTTTCCGGTGGGTTGCTTTCCATTGGCGAGGTTGCCGCCCTTTAGCAGTTCCTTCGCGTCGGCGATTGGGCTGTCAAAGACAATTCGAAAGTCGGTGATGTCGGGGGTTGCATTTCCAAGATGTTCGGGGCCAAGAACAGCAGCGTTGCCGCTCTCGTCGTCTGGAAGGAAAGAAGGAGCTGGCCCATCAAGCGACCAGAATTCACTCTTTGGCAGATGCGTGTTTTCTGAAACAAGCGAAGATATCTTGGCAATTGCCGCCATTTTTACCTCTGCCTTTGCTCGGTGCTTGGCAAGCACACTCGACGGTGATGGGGAGCACCCAAGAAGAGCGATGATGGAAACGAATGCTGCGAAAAACGTCAGCGCTTTTTTTGACATGTTCAGAATACTCCTTTGTTCATGTAGTGCCACGCTTGTGTCAGCGCAGGTGCCAGACCTTCCAAATGTAAGAAGTCGTTGGCACAAATGACCGTATCTGGATTCCAATCAAGCCGAACTTGATCTCGCTCAATTCCAGTCAGGCGTACATTCAGGCGCGGGAAATCGAGCAGTCGAACCGCTTTGCCGTTGGCAAATGCTCGCGCAAAGACTATAAATCTGTCTCGGCGGGGCTGGCGAATCCCGAAATGCCAACTCCGTTCGCCGATGGTCACTTGCAGATCGTCCGGATCCCCGGCAGTGACCGTCATGCCGGACACCCTGACGGCGCATAGTGTTTCAAAGTGCATGCTGGCGCCAAAGTACGAATACCCTATGTCAAAACCACCTGGTTTCAAGTGAATCTCAATAGCCGTTGCACATTGCA
>CAIYZZ010000483.1 GCA_903930805.1 uncultured Rhodocyclaceae bacterium
CATTTAACGTGTTGATCTGTGTCAATCACCGCCCCCGCAACGACAAAGGGAGAGCAGCAATGTTCAAGCATATTCTTGTTCCAACCGATGGCTCACAACTTTCCACCGAAACCGTAAAACGTGCCGTCGGTTTCGCGCGCGAAGTCGGTGCGCACATCACCTTCTTTTACGCCAAACCCGAATACCCGGTGGCTTTTTACGGTGAAGGCGCGCTCATTGATCCAACCACACCTGAAAAATTCGCCGAAATGGCTGACCAACAGGCGCAGACGATCCTTGGTACCTGTGCACAGGAGGCTCAAGCGGCCAATGTGTCCTCTGCGTCACTGGCCGTCACCAGTGATATTCCGTATGAAGCAATCATTGGCGGGGCAAACGAGGCCGGCTGTGATCTGATTTTCATGGCTTCACACGGACGGCGTGGCTTCAGCGGACTGCTGCTTGGATCCGAAACGCAAAAGGTGTTAACGCACTCGACGATTCCCGTTCTAGTCTACCGTTGAGCAAACCCATGCTGAACCGTGCCCTGGCCATCATTCATGACGAACACCACGCGCTTGGCGCTGTGCTGCATGGGTTGCGTTTCCTTGTCAGGGAAATGCGCGAAAAGGGTGTCACACCCGACTTCAAGTTGCTCTGGTCGATGATCTACTACATGGATGCCTTCTCGGAACGATTGCACAACCCGCGTGAGGACGCCTATCTGTTCGCCCGACTCAAGCTGCGCACGCATGAGGCTGACGCAGTCATTGCCACGCTGGAGCGTCAGCATGCCGAGAGTGGTGCGCAGCTACGCGAACTGGAGCAGGCACTTGGCCAGCTAGAGGCCGGTATGCCGGGCGGCTTGGATATTTTTGCCAATGCCGTCGAGCAGCAGGTCGAGGAAGCTTGGCAGCACATGGCTCTGGAAGAAAGGATCGCCATTCCTCTGGCGAAGAAGCACTTGACCGTTGAGGACTGGATCGACATCGCCGAAGCCTTCGGCGAAAACGGCGACCCCCGCTTCGGTGCAAAACCCGATCACGAATTTCGTGATCTTTTCAGCCGCATCGTGAATCTCGCGCCGCCCCCGATCGGGGTAGGGCCTCCCCTCAATCACTGATCACAAACAAAAAACGGGACACACCGGTAAATCCGGCGTATCCCGCTGCTCGCTGGCCAAACAGTGTTACTTTTTGGCCGCGTTCTTCGCGTCTTCATCCATCTTCTTGTTGGCGTAAATCACCATGTAGACGACAAATGCGGTCGCAATGGTGATCGTGATCACGCTCAGCAAGCCGATATCAGAACCAAACAACAATTTCCAAGCTTCCATGTTGACTTCTCCCTTAGTTGATAGCAAAACAACGACTAAGACCTTGGTCTTGCAGCGGCATCACTACCGCCGATCACCGTTTCACTGGCTGCGGGTAACATCACACTACCCATCAGGCGCCAGGTTTTTGCTTCATCCTCGACCAGCACCAGCCAATGGCCAGAGGCAGGTAGATGAAAATTCCCGGCATAAATTTCACCAGCGCGTTTGAGTAATACATTCTGGTCGAGCCCAGCGCGCGTCGGATGCGACAGCATTACGGCAAGTGCTGGTGGCATTGACATGTTGGCCTGGCGTGCACTCAGGCGGATGCGAATGCTATCGCTCGTCAGACTCAAACCGGCGGTAATCCCGAATTCCTCGGCTCGCTGACTCTTTACCAGCGTTTCGCCTGCAGCAAGTCCTTTCTTGTAGTAATCATCGGCAACCAGACCATCGCTGGTAGATACTGCCAGCCACGCCGTATAAAAACCCGCAACGATGACGATGAAGGGGCCCGTCATCAGAATCCAGGGCCAGGGCTCCCGATACCATGGTTTTGAAGTTTTATTGCTTGTCATTGTCATTGTTATCAGTTTCCGCTTCAAGGCATCAGGAAGGTGGCTTTTTCATGTACCGCCACCTTCTCCGTCCCCTCCGCCTTGACATCAAAATAAATAGTGTGCGACCCTTTTTTGCCAGACTCCAGCGGGACCCGCACCGAAAGAGCGAAGCTCTTGGCGGCGGCAGAAGCCACCTCAAGCGAACTTTCGCCTTCGAGCTTGATGTTATCCAGGCCAGATACCGACACCGTGTAGCGGTGGGGCTGTTCAGTCACATTCATTACCTGCAGACGGTATACGTTTTCAATCAGGCCACCCTCGACCTCACGCGCGAGGATGGCACGGTCACGCAGCACATTGACTCGCAGGTCGGCCTTATTGGCAAGCCCCCAGATCAGTGCAAGCGAGATGCCGACCAGGATGACAGAATAAACAATGATGCGCGGACGGATGATGTGGCTGACGATATCCCGCCATCCCCAGTGCTGCGCCAAGGCGTTCTCGGTGGTATAGCGAATCAGTCCTTTCGGATAATTCATTTTCGCCATCACGTCGTCGCAGGCATCGATACAGGCAGAACAACCGATACATTCATACTGGAGACCGTCGCGAATATCGATACCGGTCGGGCAGACCTGCACGCAGATGCCGCAATCGACACAATCACCCTTGTCGACACTTTTTGGATCGACGCCCTTCTTGCGTTGCCCGCGCGGTTCGCCACGTTCGGGATCGTAGGTGATCACCAGGGTATCCGGATCGAACATCACGCTTTGGAAGCGGGCATACGGACACATATACAAACAGACTTGCTCGCGCATGATGCCCGCGAACAGGTAGGTCATGAAGCCGTAGAAAAATATCCAGAACGTTTCCCATGGTCCCAGATTCCATGACCAGAACTCGACCCACAGGGTCTTGATCGGCGTGAAATAGCCAACCAGAGTTAAGCCCGTCCAGAAGGCAAGCAGACCCCATGTGGCAAACTTCATGGCGCGCAAGCGGAACTTGCGGCTATCCATGGGCGCCTTTTCAAGCTTGATGCGAGCGCTCCGGTCCCCCTCGATCTTCTCCTCAATCCACATGAATATCTCTGAATAGACGGTTTGCGGACAAGTGTAGCCGCACCACAACCGGCCTGCTACCGCAGTAAAGAGGAACAACGCGTAAGCGGAGATGATCAGGATTATCGCCAGAAAGAAAACGTCCTGAGGCCACAGTACCAGACCGAAGATATAGAACTTGCGTTCGACCAGATCAAACAGCACGGCCTGGCGACCGTTCCATGGCACCCAGCACAAACCGTAGTAAAGCAACTGAGTGAACCAGACAAAGCCCCAGCGCCAGTTGGCGAAAACTCCGCTAACCGATCGAACCTGGATTTTCTTGTGAACTTTGTAAAGCGTCACTGCCTCTTCAGGGGCAGGCGCTGGATTGGGGGATTGCTGGGTCATGATCAGACCTTCAAGGGTAGATTACGTAGCGCTTAAAACTTCATTTACATACCGATCCAAAATGGGTAATCCCCTGAAAATTACCCATGCACCTCTTCGTCCATCGTCGCATCCGCGACACCCCCAAGCACCTGGACGAAACCCCCGACCAGAGACTGGCCGGAGGAACATGCAACGACTTACTTCTGCTCTGCAACAGCCGGTACAGCCACCGGAACTGCTTCGGCAACGGGTGCAGCAGCGGATTTGACACCACCACCCAGACCCCAAACGTAGGCTGTCAGCAGGTGAACCTTGGCCGGGCCGAGGAACACGCCGAATGCCGGCATCTGGTTCTGACGACCCTTGGTGACAGTCTCGATCATGCTGGCTTCCTGCGAACTGTACAGCCACACCTTGTCAGTCAGGTTGGGGTAACCGGCATCCGGATTACCCTTGGCTTCCGGACCATGACATGCGGCACATGCCTGCGGGAAGAGGTCCTTGCCACGCTGGGCACGGGCCGAGTCGGACGAAAGACCTGAGAGCGAACGGACAAAATGCACGACGTCCTTCACCTGCTCTGCATCCATGTCGGGCTTGGTGCCTTTCGGTGTCATGATGGCCATGCGGCCACCGGTGATGGTTTCCTTGATCTTCTCAGGCGTACCACCCCACAGCCAGTCCCCATCCTTCAGGTTCGGGAAACCCGGCTGACCGCCAGCATCGCCACCGTGGCACTGGGCGCAGTAGGTCTGGAACAGGCGGGCGCCCATCTCCTTGGCTTCTGGATTGGCCGCGACAGCCATGACATCCTGCTTCAGGAACTGGTTGAACTTGGGACCGTACTTCTGCTCGGCAGCCTGCATCTCTGTCTCATACTGGCCACGCGCCGTCCAACCAAAGCTGCCAGGGTTGGTGCCAAGACCCGGGTACAAGGCCAGATACACCAGAGCGAAAGCAACGGTGATATAGAACATCCAGCGCCACCAACTGGGCAGCGGGTTGCTGTACTCCTCGAGGGTCTCGTCCCAGACGTGCCCCGTAACCTCGCCCGGCTTGAACTTGGACGAGCCCTGCATCCACAAAAAGACCGCGCAGCCGATAATACTGACCGCAACGATGACGATGACGTACAGGTTCCAAAACCCGCTGACGAAATCGCTCGTATTTTTGAAATCCATGACGAATTCCTTTCAGTTATGCTGTTGGCCTGCGCCACCGCCCCGCTTCACAATTTCATCGTCGTCTTCGACTACCGACTTGGCAACCGAGTCAAACGCTTCTTTGCGCTTCGAGGAGTACGCCCAGACCACAATGCCGATGAACCCGAGGAACAGCAGCACGGTGGTAATGGAACGCAGGTCGTTAATATCCATGCTGAGCTTAACGGGTCTGTTTGAGAGCCAGGCCCATACCCTGCAGATAGGCGATGACCGCCTCGACTTCGGTCTTGCCTTCGATCGCCTTCGGCGCCTCGGCAACATCCTTGTCGGAGTACGGCACACCCACCTTGCGCAGCGCTTCCATCTTCTTGCCGATCAGCGCGTCGTTGAGCGGACGATCAAGCCAGTAGTAAGCCGGCATGTTCGACTCGGGCACGACGTCACGCGGGTTCAGCAGATGAATCCTGTGCCACTGGTCAGAATAGCGGCCACCGACACGCGCTAGATCGGGACCGGTACGCTTCGAGCCCCACTGAAACGGGTGATCATAAACAAACTCACCCGCCACCGAGTAGTGGCCATAGCGCTCGGTCTCGGCGCGGAAGGGACGAATCATCTGCGAGTGGCAGTTATAGCAGCCTTCGCGAATGTAGATGTCCCGACCGGCAAGGCGCAGTGCATCATAGGGCTTGACTAGTTCGTTCACCGGTGTTGTGGTGGACTTCTGGAAAAACAGCGGCACGATTTCGAGCAGGCCGCCCCAGATAACCGCCAACAGCGTCAGAACGATCATCAGCGTATTGCTGGTTTCGATTTTCTCATGCGTCAACATGATGTTTTATCTCCCTTGCGATCAGTGGGCGTGAGCAGGTTCGAGGACTTTGGCGTCATCGACCGCACGGCCACCGGCGATAGTCGCGAACATGTTGTAGGCCATGATGAGCATACCGGTGAGGAACAGCAAACCGCCAACCACGCGGATCGTCCAGAACGGATAACTGGCCTTGACCGATTCGACGAAGGAATAGGTCAGCGTGCCGTCGGCATTGGTAGCGCGCCACATCAGGCCCTGCATTACGCCGGAAATCCACAGCGCGGCGATATAGAGCACGGTGCCGAGCGTAGCCAGCCAGAAATGCACGTTCATGAGTTTGGTCGAAGCCATCTCGCTCTTGCCAAACAGGCGCGGCAGCAGATAGTAGACCGAACCGATGGAGATCATCGCCACCCAACCGAGTGCGCCGGAGTGCACATGGCCGACGGTCCAGTCGGTGTAGTGCGACAGCGCATTCACCGTCTTGATCGACATCATCGGACCTTCGAAAGTCGACATGCCGTAGAAGGACAGCGAGGTGATCATGAACTTCAGGATCGGGTCATCACGCAACTTGTGCCAGGCGCCCGAGAGTGTCATGATGCCGTTGATCATGCCGCCCCAACTGGGTGCCAACAGAATCAGCGAGAAGACCATGCCGACGGATTGTGTCCAGTCAGGCAAGGCGGTGTAGTGAAGATGGTGCGGACCCGCCCACATGTAGGTGAAGATCAACGCCCAGAAATGCACCACCGACAGGCGATAGGAATACACCGGGCGGTTAGCCTGCTTCGGCACGAAGTAGTACATCATGCCGAGGAAGCCCGCAGTCAGGAAAAAGCCCACCGCGTTGTGACCGTACCACCACTGGATCATCGCATCCTGCACACCGGCGTAAGCCGAGTAGGACTTGGTCAGGCTGACCGGAATCTCCGCGCTATTGACCAGGTGCAACAGGGCCACCGTGATGATCATCGCGCCGAAGAACCAGTTCGACACGTAGATGTGAGGGGTCTTGCGGGTACCGATGGTGCCGAAGAACACAATCGCGTAGGAAACCCAGACCACGGTGATCAGAATGTCGATCGGCCACTCAAGTTCGGCGTACTCCTTGCCGGTCGTGAACCCCAGCGGCAGTGAGAGTGCGGCCAGCACGATGATCAGCTGCCAACCCCAGAAGGTGAATGCAGCGAGGCCGGGGGCAAACAGGGTGGTGTGGCAGGTACGCTGCACCGAGTAATAGGACGTCGCGAACAGTGCACAGCCTCCGAACGCGAAAATTACCGCGTTGGTATGCAGCGGACGTAGCCTCCCATACGACAGAAACTCGATGACGTTCAGTTCTGGCCAGACCAACTGGGCGGCGATGATGA
>CAIYZZ010000484.1 GCA_903930805.1 uncultured Rhodocyclaceae bacterium
AAACAATGCGTTCGCCCGGCAGCAAACGGCCGAAGCGGTGGATAACGCGCACCACACGAAGTTCCCACCGGCTGCGCGCCGTGGTCACGATATCTGCCAGCGCCTGCTCAGTCATGCCAGGATAGTGTTCGAGCGTCATCGCCGTTACGCTGCCGCCGACTGCCTGCGCCGACAGCTTGTCCGCCCGCACCAGGCCGACAAAACTGACCACCGCCCCAGCCTCCGGGTCATCCACTGTCAGCGCGGCAACTTCAGCACCGGCATCGAAATCGGCTGTTTGAACGCTAACCGCCATCACCCCCCCGTCACCGGCGGAAAGAAGGCAATCTCGTCGCCATCGGCAATGGCCGCATCCATCCCGGCCATTTTCTGATTTACCGCTGCGCGCAGATTTTTCGCAGTCAGCAAAACCGCATAGTGCTCGCCGCGTGCCGCCAGACCATCGCGCAATTGGGCCAGCGTCTCCACGCCAGCGGGCAAATCAACGGATTCACTGCCGGTACCAATCGCCTCTCTGAGGTTGGCGAAATAAAGGATTTTCAGTGCCATGGCCCGACTATGGTAACTCCAGATAATTGAGAATAAAGGCAACGATGGCATCAGGATCATTCAGATCGAGCAGCGGCAGGTGACAATCGACCGCCGCATCGGTCGCCACGGCAACCACGCTGGGGTTTTCCGTCCAGATCGGTGGCTTGCCGTACGCCGGGCGGTGCACTTCGAGCTTGGGAATAGACGTCTGCTTGAAGCCTTCCACCAACACTAGATCGCAGGGCGACAGCACGGCCAGTTGCGCTTCCAGCGTTGCCTCGGGCTGGCCGCGCAATTCGTGCATCAGCACCCAGCGCGTATCGCAAGTCAGCAGCACTTCGTTGGCACCGGCAGCGCGGTGGCGATAGGAATCCTTGCCCGGCTGATCGACATCGAAATTGTGGTGAGTGTGCTTGATCATCGATACCGTCAGGCCGCGCGCCGTAAAGCGCGGGAGCAACTGCTCGATCAGAGTCGTCTTGCCCGACCCCGAATAACCGGCAAAACCAAATACCTTCATGCGCTCACCACCTTCGCAAAACCGCCCCCGGGCGTACGGAAATTCGTCGTCTGCCCCTGGTAAAGGCGCGCAGCGACGAGCTGGACCGTGCCACGATAGACGTAGTTGCGGATGTCTGCTTTGAGCTCAATCATTTCTTCGCCCACCGCGACCGGCACCGTCGAGGGCAGAGCCAGCGCCTGCGCCACATAACCACCGACGAGAATCTCCTCGAACACCCGCTTCGTCAGCTTGTCGCCACGATAGGCGGCGCGCGAACCAAAACCGGCCGCCGGCTTGAAAAACAGCTGCTTGCGCCGCGCCCAGAAGTCATCGGCACGCGCGGCATCGACGCCTTCGGTGCGCGGTATGCCGGCAAGCAGAATCCGGCGTGTTGCGGTATCGACACCCCAGCCGCCCAGCAGTGCATCGTCAGTTAGTGCGATGAGGTTACGCTTGTCGGCGTAGCGCGCATGGACGCGCGGATGCGGCGTGATTGTCGCGGCCGCTTGCAAATACGCCTCGCGCAGCGCCGCCTGCGGCGGTTCACCGAAGGCGAAATCCGTCAGACGGTTGTAGACGAGATCGATCTTCGTCTCTTCATACCAGAGGCCACCATGGCAGAGCAGCAGTTCGTCCGGATCACAGATCACCGCCCGGATGCCGTGCGTTGCAAACAGTTTCTGAAAACCGAGAAACTCGGGGTAGAGATACTGGCTCTGCGGCGCTTCATCGACAATGGCCAACATCTGCAACGGGCGAGCGCCATGCTCGGCGCGAAACATCGCGACGTAGGCGTCGAGGACATCGTCGCGCTCCGCCTGCAAGGCCGCCAGCAGACCGCCACCGGCATTCGTGTTGATCTCGATGAGTTGGGGGCCGGCTTCCGTCAGGTGGAAGTCGTAACCCATGAACACGCCGGTCGCCGCGTATGCCGTCCCGCCAGCGCCGACTTTTTTCTGCCATGCCAGCAGCGCAACAACGCGCTCCACGGCGGCGATCAGTTCCTGCATACGCGCCAGATCACCAGCCTTCACCAGCATCGTGGCAGACGAAAACAAATGCGGACGCTCGGCGAGCAAATCAGCAGGCAGGTCGGAAAGTGTCATGGTGAGAGTTTAGCCTGTGAAAAACACTTCGACATCCGACAGCTCGCGCGTCCTGCGCATCGGCGGCAGGCTTTGCCAGATGCGGCGGCCGTAGGGTTTATCCACCATGCGCGGGTCGCAGACCATCAGCACGCCACGGTCGGTTTCGTCGCGAATCAGCCGGCCGGCACCCTGCTTCATGCTGATCACCGCGCGCGGCAGTTGCACCTCGAAGAAGGCATTGCGGCCCTGGCGCTTCAGCGTGTCGATGCGTGCCGCCAGCACCGGGTCATCGGGCGGGGCAAACGGCAGCTTGTCGATGACGACGAGCGAGAGCGCCTCACCACGCACATCGACACCTTCCCAGAAACTCTGGCTTGCCACCAAAACGGCGTTGCCGAGGCGGCGGAAGCTGTCGAGCAGCTCGGACTTGGAACGCTGGCCTTGCAGCAGCAGCGGCAATTCGAGGCCGGCAGCGGCGATGCGTTCTTCCAGCAGTTCATGGATGCGGCGCATGGCGCGCAAGGACGTGCAGAGCACGAAAGTTCCGCCATTGGCAGCACCCGCAGCACGAATCGCTGGCCAGGCAGCCTCGACCACGGCCTCGGAATAGTCGGGATGGTTGGGGTCGGGCATGCCCGGCGGGCAATACAGCAAGGCATTCGTTGGGTAGTCGAAGGGGCTTTCCCAGCGACCGGTTGCGGCTTCGGCCAGGCCGAGCGCCTTCTGGTAGTGGCCAAAATCGCTGCCCACCGCGAGGGTGGCCGAGGTGAATACCCAGGCGCGTGGATGGCCTTCAAGCTGGCGGCGGAAGATGTTGGCGACCGACAACGGCGTCAAGTTGAGCGTTACCCCATACGCGCTGACCTCGACCCAACGCACCTGCACCTCTTCTTCGCTCCCCTCTGCCGTACCCGCTTCGGGGCATTTCATCCCGCCAGCACCGACTTTTTTTGCATCGAAAGCTTTGGCGGTCTGCCAATGCCGCAACTGCATGACCACTTCACTGCTGCGAGACAGGCAGTTGGCCAAACCCTCTGATCGCCCGGCCTGGCTTTCGAGATGTTTGCCAAAATCGTCGAGCGTCGTTTGCAAATGCGTTAATGCTTCTACCGCCGCCTCATGCGTCTGCCACTGCGCGAAAGACAAGCGCATGCCCTCGTGGCGAAAGGCCAGCCGCAAGTCTTTCGTCGCCTTTTCGAGCGCCCGCGCGGCCTCCTGCAAAGGGGCGTAATCCTTCGCGGCGGCGATGCCTTCGAGCTTGGTGTCACGGGCCAGGTCGAGCAACTGGCCCGTACCGACGGCCTCACCAAAAAACAAACCGGCCACTTCCGGTAACTGGTGCGCCTCGTCGAAAATCACCGTGTTGCAGGCCGGCAGCAACTCGCCCATGCCGTCGTCCTTGAGCATGACGTCGGCGAAAAACAGGTGGTGATTCACCACCACCACATCGGCCGCCAGAGCCTCGCGACGGGCGGCCAGCACGAAGCATTCCTTGACGTGGGGGCACTCCTGGCCGATGCAGTTTTCGCGCGTCGAGGTGGCTTGATACCAGGCACCCGAATCTTCCGGTACATCGCCGCACTCGGCCTTGTCACCCGTCGCCGTGGCCTTGGCGAAGCGGGCGATGGCATTCAGGTGCATGACCTCCGCACGCGAATTGAGCCGTCCGCCGGCCAACGCACGTTCGAGGTGATATGGACAGACGTAGTTCGCGCGCCCCTTGAGCAAGGCCACCGTAGCCGGCACGCCGAGCGCATCGCGCACGGTCGGCAAGTCGCGGTTGAACAGCTGATCCTGCAGTGTCTTGGTGCCGGTGGAGAGGATCACCTTACCACCGGCCATGAGCACCGGCGCGAGGTAGGCGAAAGTCTTGCCGGTGCCGGTGCCTGCCTCGACGATCAGTAAACGATTGGCCTCGACCGCCGCCAGCACTTCATGCGCCATGGCAAGCTGCTGGTCGCGCTGTCGAAAGCCGGAAATGGCGCGGGCAAGCGGGCCATCGGCGGCGAAGATGCGGTCAAGATCGAGTTTGGCTGGCATGGTGGGCGCACAGGTTAACACGCTGCCCACAGTGCTAATCGGCGGATATACTCGGGAAAAAACAATACCGACAACTTTTCCCGGAGGTCATCACTCATGAAACTTGAAACCATTGCCGTCCACGGCGGCTTCAGCCCCGATCCCACCACCAAGGCCGTCGCGGTACCGATCTACCAGACCACCTCCTACGCCTTCGATGACACCCAGCATGGCGCCGATCTGTTCGACCTGAAAGTCGCCGGCAACATTTACACGCGCATCATGAATCCGACCACGGCTGTGCTCGAGCAGCGCATGGCCGAACTTGAAGGCGGTATCGGCGGCCTCGGCCTGGCCTCTGGCATGGCGGCGATCACCTATGCCATCCAGACCATCGCCGAAGCCGGTGACAACATTGTCTCGGCCGGCACGCTCTACGGCGGCACCTACAACCTGTTCGCCCACACCCTCCCGCAATACGGTATCGACGTGCGTTTCGCCGACTACCGCAATCCGGACAGCTTCAAGCCTCTCATCGACGGCCGCACCAAGGCCATCTTCTGCGAGTCGATCGGCAACCCGCTCGGCAACGTGGTCGACATCGGTGCCCTGGCCAAGATTGCCCACGATGCCGGCATCCCGCTGATCGTCGACAACACCGTGCCCACGCCCTACCTGTGCCGCCCCTTCGAGCACGGCGCCGACATCGTCGTGCATGCGCTGACCAAGTATCTCGGCGGCCATGGCACCAGCATCGGCGGTGTCATCGTCGATTCCGGCAAGTTCCCCTGGGCAGAGCACAAGGAGCGTTTCAAGCGGCTCAACACGCCGGATGTTTCCTATCACGGCGTGGTCTACACCGAGGCCCTCGGCCCGGCGGCCTACATCGGCCGTGCCCGCGTCGTTCCCCTGCGCAACATGGGCGCGTGCATCTCGCCCTTCAACAGCTTCCAGATCCTGCAGGGCATCGAAACCCTGCATGTACGCATGGACCGCATCTGTGAAAACACGCTAGCCGTGGCGAACTACCTCAAGGGCCACCCGAAGGCCAGTTGGGTCAATTACGCCGGCCTCGCCGACCACGCCGACAATCCGCTGATCCAGAAATACTGCGGCGGCCGCGCCTCGGGCATCCTGTCGTTCGGGGTAAAAGGTGGCCGCGACGGCGGGGCGAAGTTCCAGGACGCGCTGAAGCTGATCACCCGCCTGGTCAACATCGGCGATGCCAAGAGCCTCGCTTGCCACCCGGCGACCACGACGCATCGTCAGTTAGGCCCGGAGGAGATGAAGAAGGCCGGCGTATCGGAAGACATGGTGCGCCTGTCGATCGGCCTCGAGCACATCGACGATATCAAGGCAGACTTGGAGCAGGCGCTGGCGGCGGTTTAAGTGTCCAGCAGGCGGTGAGCTATTGCTTGCCGCCGGTTATGCCGGCAGTGTTGTCGAACAGGCTTTTCGTGGCGGTCTACAGGAATGCTTCCAACCGATGCTTCAACCCGGTGGTGGCGGGGTCACTCTTGGACTCCGTCGCCGTCCAGCTTGCACCCAGTTGATAGTCATAAACCTTCGCCTCTGTGGTTTTCGACTCGATCAAGATCTTGCTACCGCTGACAATCGCCACGATCTGCTCACCGCCGGAGGGTTTGATGACGCCGAAGCCCTGATCATCTTTGGGCAGGTTCAACAAGTCACGGCCCCAGCACTGGTGGCGCACGTTCCCGCCCAGCCGCCCCATGATCGTCGGCACGATATCGACCTGGGTCCCAACGGTATCCCGCTGGCTGCCGAACTTCTTCTGTATGCCGGGTGCGATCAGCAGCAGCGGCACATTGAAGCGGGCCAGGTGCATTTCCGTCAGTTGCTCGTTATTGGCGAAACCGTGATCGCCGACGATGACAAAAAGAGTTTCTTTGAAGTAAGGCGCCTGGCGCGCCTTCTCGAAAAACTGGCCGAGCGCCCAGTCCGCGTAGCGCATGGCCGTCAGGTGCTGGTCGAGCGAACCATGCCCCGTGACCGGTTCAGTCGGCATCTTGTCTGGCAGCGGGTACGGCGTATGGTTGGAGAGGGTTTGCAACAGCGCGTAGAACGGCTTGTCGCGCGGCCTCTTGGCCAGCTCTTCTGCGGCACGATCAAACATGTCCTGGTCGGAAACACCCCAGGTCGGATCGAAGACCAGCGGATTGACGAAATCGAGGCGCCCGATGAAGTTTCTGACGCCCTGCTTGCCGAAGAAACCGGACTGGTTGTCCCAGGCAAAATCGCCGTTGTAGACGAACAGATTGTCGAAGTTGCGGGCGCCCAGCAGTTGGGGCAGACCGGAAAACCTGTTCGCGCTTTCCGGGGTTTTCATCAGGTATTCGAATCCCGGCAGGTTGGGAAAGCAGCCGATGCTGGCAAACATGCCCTGATGGGTATGCGTACCGTTGGAGAAGAAACGGTTGAACAGCACCCCTTCCTGAGCTAGTTTGTCGAAATACGGAGTAATGTCACCGCGCGCGCCGAGCGCCCCGATCGAGTGGCCGGCAAGGCTCTCCATCAGGATCAGCACCACGTTGCGGATCGGCAGCACGCCGCTTGCCGGCGGGGTGTACTCCCGCCGCACGGCGGCCTGATCCGCGTCAACCAATTTGTCGCTGGCGGTCAGTAGCATCTTCCGCACCGTTGCCAGCGCCTCCGCTACCGGCAACCGGCCTTTCCAGACGTTGTCTCGCTGCTCGGAAATCTGGCTGCGCGCCGCCGACAGTAGTGATGAACTGGCGTTAAGCCCCAACTGGTTGGCAAACATCGAATCCGTCGTAAAGGCGTCGCCCCAGCGCAACGGCCCCCCCTGCCGCAGCGTGCCCCGCGCCGCGACTACCGCCAGCAGAGTGCAGAGCACGAATACCGGAATACGGACATACCACGTGTTCGCCACTGGATTGAAGCCTTGGGCAGAAAGATCCGGCACGCGGGTAAGTAAATCGATTTTCTTGAACAGGAAGGCCAGTAACCAGGAAGCCAGCGCCCATGCCAGCAGATAGCGCACCACGGGAAAGCCGAACCAGACCATGCTCAGAACGGTCTTGGGATCCTCCTTCATGTACTGGAAGATCAATCCATTCAGTCGTTGATTGAATTCCCGATAAAAATCCAGTTCAACGACCCCGAGGAACATGGTGAAACTGGCGAATACGATCAACCAGTAACGCAAAACCTGACGCGCCTGCAGCGTCTTCACGCTCAACAAGGCAAACAGCAAAGGGGTACAGGCAACAACGGCAAGTTGCAGATCGAAGCGCAGTCCATTGAAAAATGCTTCGGCAAATACACGGGCCGGGGTATCACCGATTTGCTCGCTGTTGTAGATGAACAGCGCAAGGCGCAAGGCCGAGTACATCAGCATCAGCAGCAACATGCTGAGCAAGGTAAAAACCAGATGCTGCTTCAAGCCAATCTTGCCGGCCTTGCCAGCAATTGTCGTATCTAGGGTCAGGCCATCACGTGCCATCGGGTTTCCTTCTTCTTGCTGTCTTGTGCCATAGCCAGGCGGCACCAATCAGCAGGACGATGCCCGCAACCAGCAGTTTGCCAAAACCATCCAGCGCTTTTTCGTCGACGATGCCACTGCCTATCAGGGTGGCAACAACGCCTTGCGGCAGATAGCCAATAAAGGAACCAATCAGGAATACCCGCACAGTCACCTTGCTGAGTGCCAGACCGCCGTTGATCATGACGCTGCTGAGGGGCAACTGGCGGATCAGCACCACCGCTTTCACCGAGGAGCGGATGTTGAAAGCCTTGCCGACCAGTCGATGGCTTCCGAAACGCTCCTCCAACCAGCCACGCCCACCCCTGCGCACAGCGCAAAAAGTAATGTAGGAACCGAGCAATGAACCGAACTGTGCCAACAACAGACCCTGCCAGAAGCCGAATGCCAGCCCACCAAGGCCATAGAAGATCAGGCGCGGCAGACCCAGCGCCACGAATACGGTAACCAGAGCTGCATAGGTAACCTCTGCCCATATGTCGTCGCCTTTCAGGAATGCACGCAGGCTATGTACGTCACGCGCAATACTGCCGATTGGCGTGAAATACAGCAGGGCAAAAATGGCCAACCCGGCGGCCAGCAGGATCAACAGTCGTTTGAGTTCCCGCGAAAGACCTGGCGCTACCGACTCCAGTTCTATGTCTTCTGTGACATCGCCGGGTATTTCCGACGTCTTGACGTCGGTATCCCCATGAAACTCAGTCATTGGTTCCGATCACGTGCCAACACGCTACCTAGTCGACCACCGGGGATCGCCCGCTTGACGTACCAGCGCACCCCGAAACAATCCCGAATCCCGCGCCAGAGACGGTTGTGCACACCGTACTTCGATACACCGCACAGACGGGGTCGGTGATTGACGGTGAACTCTGCCACGACGTAGCCTTTGGCCCGCAACAGGGTGGGCATGAAGCGATGCAGACCGTTGAAGACAGGGAGTTCAAGAACGCAATCCGTACGCACCACGCGGACCCCACAGGCACTGTCGGTCACGCGATCACCGGTAATCCAGTCGCGAAAACGGTTGGCGACGCGTGAGGAAATCTTTCTGATTACTGAATCCTGGCGCTTGCTGCGCACACCTGTCACGCAATCGACCCTCAGTCGCAATGCTTCATCCAGCATCAGCGGCAGATCAGCGGGATCGTTTTGTCCGTCGCCGTCCAGAGTGCCGATCCAGTCGCCCCGCGCAGCCTGAAATCCAGTCGCCACGGCAGCACTCTGGCCAAAGTTGCGGCAATGCCTGAGAGAACGGACAACGCCCGTTTCACTGGCCAAACGCTCCAAAACAGCTGCGCTATCG
>CAIYZZ010000485.1 GCA_903930805.1 uncultured Rhodocyclaceae bacterium
CCCCACGTGAGGCCCATGATCGCATCGGGGAACTTGCCGCCGTCCTTGGCGTACATCTCCTTGAGCTTGAGAAACAGGCCGGCGATGATCTCGCTGTCGCCCTTTGAATCGCCGGGACCATCCGCCGCCTTCCAGTGCCACTGAATGACGCGGCCGGAGTTGGTGAATGACCCGGTCTCCTCGGCAAACAGGTTGCAGGGGAGGCGAAAAACTTCAGTCTGGATCTTGGACGGATCGACCTCGTTCAACTCACCGTAGTTCTTCCAGAATTCCGAAGTGTCGGTCGCCAGCGGATCGATGACCACCAGGAACTTCAGCTTGGCCAGCGCGTCACCCACCTTCTTCTTGTTGGAAACCGACGCGAGCGGGTTGAAGCCCTGGCAGACGAAGCCGTTGATCTTGCCCTGGTGCATCTTCTCGAAGATGGCCAGGGTGTCGTAGGCACCGTCGATCTTCGGCAGCCAGTCGTAGCAGAAGTCGTTTTCCTTGGTCGCGGCGTTGCCATACCAGGCCTTCTGCAGACTGGTGAACCACTTCGGCAGATTCTGGCCGAAGTTCATCTGGCCGGGACGCAACAGCTTCGGGGTCAGCTTCTCCAGGTAGGTCTTGCGGTCGACATGCGCATCGGACGGCGACGCCAGGTAGCCCGGCAGGTTGGAACCGAACAGGCACATGTCGGTAATACCCTGCACGTTGGCATGACCACGCAAGGCATTGATGCCACCGCCGGCCATGCCCATGTTGCCGAGCAGGGTCTGCACGATCGCCATGGTGCGGATGTTCTGCGAGCCCTTGGAATGCTGCGTCCAGCCGAGGGCATACAGGATCGTCATGGTCTTGTTCGGCGCCGCCGTCTCGGCAATCATCTCGCAGACCTTGAGGAACTGATCCTTCGGCGTGCCGGTGACCTTGCTGACCATCTCCGGCGTGTAACGCTCGTAGTGCTTCTTCATCAACTGGAAGGCGCAGAACGGATCCTCCATCGTCTCGTCGACCTTGACGAAGCCATCTTTGTCGAGCTGGTAGCTCCAGGTCGCCTTGTCGTAGCTGCGCTTCTCGGCGTTGTAGCCCGAAAACAGGCCATCCTCGAACTTGAACTCGGGATTGATCAGGTACGTCGCGTTCGTGTAGTGCTTGACGTAGTCGTGGTGAATCTTGTCGTTCGTCAGCAGGTAATGAATCACCCCGCCGAGGAAGGCGATGTCGGCACCGGAACGAATCGGCGCGTAGTAATCAGAGACGGCGGCAGAACGGGTGAAGCGCGGGTCGACGACCACAAGCTTCGCTTTCCTGTCCTTCTTCGCTTCAATCGCCCACTTGAAGCCGCAGGGATGTGCTTCGGCGGCATTACCGCCCATCACCATCACGAGGTCGGCATTTTTAATGTCGACCCAATGATTGGTCATTGCACCACGCCCAAATGTCGGACCCAGACTGGATACCGTGGGGGCGTGTCAGATACGTGCTTGCGTGTCGATCGCTACGGCGCCGAGGCCGCGGAGGACTTTCTTGGTAAGGTAACCACCTTCGTTGTTGGCAGCGGAAGAAGCGAGGAAACCGAAAGTATTCCAGCGATTCACCGTCACGCCCGCAGCATTCTTCTCGATGAAGTTGGCGTCGCGGTCGGCCTTCATGTGCTTGGCGATGCGCGTCAGCGCGTCATCCCAGCCGATGCGCTTCCACTCATTGGAGCCAGGTTCGCGCACTTCCGGCCACTTGAGCCGGTTCGGGCTCTTGACCATGTCGAGCAAACCAGCGCCTTTTGGACACAAGGTGCCGCGATTGACCGGATTATCCGGATCGCCCTCGATGTGGATGATGTCCGCTTTCGAATTCTTGGACTTGTCGCCCGTGGTGTAGATCAGTACGCCGCAACTGACTGAACAGTACGGGCACATGTTGCGGGTTTCCGTGGCGCGGGCGAGCTTGAAGCTGCGCACCTCCGCCAGGGCCGATGTTGGCGAGAATCCCATCAGTGCGATAGAAGACCCGCTCAAACCGGCGCCGCAGACTTTGAAGAACTGCCGCCGTGAGACTTGCATGGATTGTTTCCCCCGATTGTTGAAACGTTACCCTTACGATAAATCAGGTTTAACTTAACATAAGTAGAACTGCGATATCAATCTTGCAGTGCAGCAGAAAAAAGTCGGAGCTGGCGGGACGGCAAGCTCGATCCAATATCGATAACTGACGTAATAGTTAAGGTATTCTGTTGGCGGAAGACAACTACGCCCCGACCACTTGATATCCCATCGACGGCATGACCCAGGCGACCTACGAAGATCAGATTGCGACGATCGCGTCACTTGAGGCGCAACTTCGCCAGCGTGAGCATGAAATTGCCTTGCTGCGCGAAACTGCACTCGCGGTGGGTAGCGAACTCGATCTGGACAAAGTCTTCGCGCTGATTGTCGAGCGCGCCCGCGAGTTGATTGGCGCAGCGACCGTACTGTTGCCACTGCTCAATCGCGATTGCGACGAGTACACCTACCGGGCGGGCTCCGGTGCGAATGTGGATGAGATCGTCGGCGAATCGCTGCCACTGGATTTCGGCGTCTGCGGCTGGGTCTGGAAACACAAGCGGCCGTGGTGGCGCGGCGTGTTGAGCAGCCTGTCCGAGCAGGAAAAGAATCTCTGGGAACAGGAGGCCGGCACGCTGCTGATGGTGCCGCTGGCCGGGCACCTCCATTTCCTCGGCGGCATCGTCGGCCTCAACAAGGTGGGCAGTGGAGAGTTCACCGAGAACGATCTGCATTTGCTTGAACTCTTTGCCGGCCAGGCAGCGATTGCCATCGAAAATGCGATGGCGATGGAAAAGGTCGAGCAAGCCAAGTCTGTGGCGGAAGCGGCTCAGGCCGAGCTGCATCGGGTCAACAAGCGGCTTTCGTCGGTTAACCAGGAACTGGAATACCTCTCCCTCTACGACAACCTCACCGGCTTACCGAACCGCTCGCTGTTCCGCGACCGCATCCGCAAAGAAATCGGCCAGCACGACGATACTGGCTTTGCCTTGCTGATCGTCGATATCGATCGATTCCAGGAAATCAACGACACGCTGGGCCACGAAGCGGGCGATGAATTGCTACGCATCGTTGCCGGACGTTTCGGCAAAGCGCTCGATCCGGCCGATACCATCAGCCGTATGTCGGGCGATGAATTCGCCGTGCTGCTGGCTGGTGCCAACGCTGAATCCGCCATGGATTCGGCACGCCGACTCCTTGCCGTGCTCGACGAGACCATGCTGCTGGCGGGACAGGAAGTTCTGGTCACAGCCGGCATCGGTGTTGCACTCTACCCGCAAGACGGCGACGACATATCGACATTGTTCAAGCAGGCCGATGTAGCCATGCTGGCGGCAAAACGCGACAAGTGCGGCGCCCATCTCTTCGATGCACAGAACGATGTCGGCGGCCCGCGCCGCTTTGCCCTGGTGCGCGACCTGCGCACTGCGCTCGACAATGACGAATTCGTCCTGCACTACCAGCCGAAGGTCGAGCTAGCAACCAGCACCATCACGGGTGTCGAAGCACTGGCGCGCTGGCGCCGCGCCGACGGCTTCTTCGTGCCACCCGACATGTTTATCACCGCCCTGGAACAGACCGGGCTGATCCAACGCTTTACCTGGTGGGCGCTCGAGACGGCGATGCGCCAACGCAATGCCTGGCTGCAACGTCGCTTCGATCTGCGTATCGCCGTCAATGTGCCGATCAGCGTCATCACGGATCCGAATTTCATTACTGACCTGACTCAACTGGTCGAGCGTCACGCTGCCCGTGGCGGCATCACCATCGAAATTACCGAAAACGTCTTTTTCGGCGATTACGATCGCCTGAATGCCGTGCTCTCCGAGTTGCGCAATTTCGACTTCGAATGCTCGATCGACGATTTCGGCACCGGCTACTCATCGCTCTCACGCCTGCGCCAGTTGCCGGTTGCCGAACTCAAGATCGACCGCTCGTTCGTCATGGACATGCTGCGCAGCAAGGACGACGAAGTTATCGTCAAATCGACCATCGATCTCGCGCAGAACCTGGGGCTCAAGGTGGTGGCCGAAGGCGTCGAAAACGTCGAGACCCTCCAGCAGCTCTACCGCTTGCGCTGCGACAGCGTGCAGGGCTACTTCATCACCAAGGCGCTGCCGGTTGATGAGCTGGAGGCATTTCTGGCGCAATCAAAATGGGCCGTGGCACTCAGCAGTCATCCCGCATCAGCCCAGACGCGCCAGTCAGGCTTCGGCTGACGGCCGAATCAGGTCACGCACATGAAGGCTTCCGCTTTATCCAGGTTGCAATCCGAGTTGCCACTGCTCGCAACACTGCGGGGATATCGGCTTGACTGGCTCGGCAAGGATTCGATCGCCGGCATCTCGGCATGCATCGTCTCGATTCCATCAGTGATCGCCTATGCCGAACTGGTGCATCTACCGGCGATTACCGGGCTTTACGCCGCGTTGGCGGCGGCCATTGGCTACGCCTTGTTTGCCAGTTCGCGTCACGTCATTGCCGGGCCAGATGCCGCGATAGGCCTGCTCGCCGGTTCGGCGATCCTACCCCTGTCTGGCGGTGACCCGGCGCGCATCGTCGTTCTGGCATCGGTCCTCAGCATCCTGTCGGGTGTCGTGTTGTTGCTCGCGGCGCGCATGCAGCTGGGAATCATCGCTGATCTGCTGTCGCGCCCGGTACTCATCGGCTACCTGAATGGTGCGTCGCTTGTTCTGATCGCCACCCAGCTGGGCAAGATGTTCGGTATCAAAACCGAGGGTGAGGAGTTCTTCGCATTGGTGTTCACGGTGATCGGCGAACTGCCTCAGACCCAGGTGCCGACTTTCGTGCTCGGCGTGCTGCTGATTGGGCTGCTGGTCGGACTGGCGCGCTGGCTGCCGCGCATACCGGGGGCACTGGCAGTCTGCGCGGTGGCGATTGTCGCGGCCTTCGTCTTCGACCTCGGCGACTACGGAATTGCGCTGGTTGGCGAAGTTCCTTCAGGCGTGCCGCGTCTGACCATTCCCTCGTTCCACTGGGCGGATGTCGCGGCGCTTGCGCCGGCAGCGGTGGCGATCGCCTTCCTGGCGTTTTCGGACGGCATCCTCCTGGCGCAGACCTTTGCCGAGAAAAACGGTTACGAGGTGCACCCGAATCGCGAACTGGCCGCATTGGGGTCGGCAAACATACTTGCCGGGGTCTGGCAAGGGTTTCCGGTATCTGCCAGCCAGTCGCGTACCTCAATCGTCGATTCGGCCGGTGGCCTGACGCAGGTCGCACAACTCATCCTGGCCCTGGGTCTGCTGGTTTTCCTGTTTTTCCTCACGGGACTGATCGCGCTGCTGCCGAAGGTCGCCCTGGGCGCAATCCTGATCGTAACCGCCATCGGCATGCTGGAAGTGGCGTCCCTGAAGGGTCTCTACAAGATCGATCGCGTCGAGTTCGGCATTGGCGTCGGCGTAACCCTGGCGATCTTGATTGCCGGTGTTGTGCCGGGGATCATTCTTGGCTTGCTCCTGTCGCTGATTTCGGTGCTGGTCGAAATTTCGCGTCCGGATGACGCCATCCTCCGCATTCGTCGCAGCGACGGAAAATTCCACGATTGTCGTGACGACGAGAGCGAAGTGGACAGCGTGCCGGGCTTGCTGGTCTATCGTCTCTACGCGCCGCTTATTTTTGCCAATGCGCGACATGTGATGACGCGGATCCGGGAACTGGTCGCTGTAGCTGACCCGCCCGTTAAGTGGCTGGTCATCGACGCCCAGGCGATCCATGACATGGATGTGACAGCAGCGCAGCGTTTGGAGGAGCTCGATCGGGAACTTGCAGAACAGGGGATTGAATTGAAGATTGCCGATGCGCCACGGCCATTCCTTGAAGAACTTGCCAGAGTTGGCCTGTCAGAGGAAATGGGCCGGCGGGATTTCTTCGTTTCGGTCAAGAAAGCCTACGAAGCCTTCGAACAACAGTTCCCTTCATCGGCGGCGGCAACGTCCGGCTAGACGGCGGCACGGCGGCGCATTACCCCAGCCGAGCCAGCCACACTTCCGCCGCCGGCCGGATCAACTCGAGCAACGGCGTCGGCCAGAGGCCGAAGCCGATCAACAACAGAGCGAAAACCAGCGTCGGCCAGAGTTCGCGCGGACGCAGGTCGGTGGCCTGCTGCACGCTCGCCTGCGTGGTCGGGCCAAAGAAAGCACGGCGATAAAGACTGAGGAAATAGGCGGCGCCTCCGATCATGCCGGCGAGCGCAGCCAGACCGGCCCCGGCATGGTGTTCGAAGGTGGACATTAGGATCAGCAACTCCGCAGGAAAACCCGAGGTGCCCGGCAGCCCCATGCCGGCAAGGCCGTAGAGCAGGAAGAAGCTGGCCAGAAGCGGCATGGTGCGCGCCGCGCCGCCGAGATTTGCAATATCGGTGGAACCAGTACGATGATGCAGATGGCTTGTCAGAAGAAAGAGCCCGCCGGAAGCGATACTGAAATTAAGCAGTTGCAGCACCGCACCTTGCAAGCCTTGCAGGTTGAATGAGGCGATACCCAGTACGACGAGGCCAACGTGCGACAGGCTGGCGTAGCCGAGCATGCGCCGCAGGTTGGTCTGCGCCAGAGCAGCAGCCGCGCCGAACAGGATGGCGACGGTACCCAGTGCCGCCAGCAACCAGTGCAGTTCCTGCGCAGCAGTCGGCGCCAGCGGGACGGCAAAGCGGATCAGGCCATAGGCGCCGAGCTTCAGTCCGGTAACGATGGCCGCCACGGCTGCCGGCCCTTCCATGGCCAACAGCGGTAGCCAGGTGTGCAGCGGGAACAGCGGCACCTTGACACCGAAGCCGACCAGCAGCAGCAGGAAAACGAGCATCTGTACATCAGTGGGCAATGGGGTCAGCAATAATGTCGGCAGGTCAAACACCAGAACACCGCCCGTTGCGGCACCGAAGGCGAGGACAAGAAAGCCGAATAAAAGCGGTACGCCGCCGGCCAGCATCACCAGCGTGTACTTCATCGCCGCATGACGCCGGTTGGGGCCGATGCCCCACAGGCTGACAAGGAAATACAAGGGGATCAGCGTGAATTCCCAGAACAGGAATAACAGCACCGTGTCGAGCGCGCAGAAGATGCCGAGTGTGGCGGCTTCAAGCAGCAGCAGCAGGCTGTAATAGAGGCGCGGCAAAGTATGCACGCTGGTCCATGAAGCGAGGATGACGCCGACGAACAGCAGACCGGTAGCGGGCAGGAACAACAGAGAAATGCCGTCGATGCCAACTAGGTAGTGGACATTGAGACTAGGTATCCAGGCATGTTTTTCGATTAGCTGGAAGCCCACCTGCGCCGGATCGAAAGCCAGCAGGACGATCAGTGCCACGCCCAGATTGACGAGTGAAGCCAGTAACGCAAGACCACGCGCGGCAACGGCGCGCGGCCACAACCAGATCAGCCCCACGCCGAGCAGTAGTGGCAGGAACAGCAGCGAAAGCAAGGGAAACTGCTGGATGGCGCTCATCATTCCGCTCCGAAGCGCGCCGCCATGGCCTGCGTCGCAGGCTCGATCAGCGTCAGCCAGGACTCGAAGAAAAAGCCGGCCGCCAGTAAAACGACCACCGCCACGCCACCCACCAGATATTCCATCGGCAAGGTGCGTTCAAGCACCGGATCATTTTCGCCGGCGACGTGCGGCGCCAGAAAAGCTTTCTGGAAGGCATACAACAGGAAGCCGGCAGCGATGACGTTGCCCAGCGCCGTTGCCACCGTGGGCAGGGCACCGAAGCGCTCCATGGCAGCCTCAAGCACCAGGTGGGCGGCGTCGAAGCCCGGGGTGCCCGGCATACCGGCGATGGCAAGACCGCCGATGAGGAAGCAGGCGGCGATGAAGGGAATGCGCTCGAACAGACCGCCGAGCCGGGCGAGATCGGTGGTGCGCGTACGGCGAAAAACGAAGCCGACCATAAACAGCATCACCGTCACGGCGAGGCCAAAGTTTACCGCCAGCAGGAGGGCACCGGCGAGGCCGAGCGGATGCAGCGAGAACAGGCCGACGACGATCAGGCTGGTGTGGCTGACCACTGCAAAGGACAGGAGGCGGCGCAGGTTGGCTTGCAGAAAGGCCAGCACAGCGGCGTAGAAAACCCCCACCATGGCAAAGCCGATGACATAGGGCTGCCAGACCACGACCGCTTCCTGCGTAAGCGGCAGGACAAAACGGAACATGCCATAAATGCCGATCTTGACGCCCAGCAGCAAGGCGGGTGCAATCGAGACCATGCCGCGATGCATGACGTTCGGCAGCCAGCCATGCAAAGGGAACAGGGGTGTACGCACCGCCAGGCCGTAGAACAGCAGGAAGAAAGCGGCCGACTGGAAGCGCCCCTGCGCCGGCACCTTCATCAGATCGAAGAGGTCGAAGCTCCAACGACCGGTCACATCGGCATGGCCCCAGGCGAGGATGATCATGCCGGCGGCAAACAGCAGGACGCCGACGCTCTGAAATTGCAGGAAACGCGTCGTCGCCAGCACACGGTTCGCCGCAGTCGATGTAGACCAGTGGCCGATCAGGTAAGCCGCCGTCGCCAACTCGGCCAGCGAGGCCAGGGCAAACCAGAACAGGTTGACCGTCGACAGCATCGACATCAGCATGGCTTCGGCGAGCAGAATCAAGCCCATCAATTGTCCTGGCCGCGCCAGCCCACGGACCATGCCATAGAGCGTCATCAGCATGGCGAGCAGCGCCGCCAGGAGTACGAACAGGGCCGTGATACCGTCAGCGGCGGCGTGGTAGCCAAACCACTCCAGTCGCTCGGCCAGCTGCAACGCCGACGAGCTGGCATCGACGTGACGATAGACCAGCAAGGCTATTACCAGCTCGGCCAGCGCGACGATGCGACCGATGGCCACGGCGGCGGCACGCTCGCCCAGCGCCATTACCACGGCTGCGCCCAGCAGGGGCAGTAGCTGCAAGACTGCCAGGATCGGCCAGGAGGCCTGTTGGGCCCATAATATTTCAGTCATAGGATGACGACAAAAGTGGCTACCACCAGCAACAGCAGGTAGCGTGGCCGTTCGAGGAGCGCTTCCAGCACCCGCAGATAATCGCCGACACCGCTCAGCATGCGGGTCAGCGGGCCTTCTGCCCGATGCAGCACCAGATAGCTTTCCAGCTGACGGAAGCGGTCGGCCACCCAGATCAGCAGGCGTCCGGCGAGGCCATGGCCGCGGATAACGTCGTCCGCGCAGGAATCGTTGGTCACCGCAGCACGGCGGCGCTCGGGCATGCCGACCAGATGCGACAGCACCGTATCATCAAAATCACGCATGTCATGGCCCACAGCCTGCGTCGGACGGATCAGCACGTTCTGTGCGAAATGTTCGAGCCAGAAGCGTTGTAACGCAGCCGTGTAGAGCCACTGTCGGCCAGCCAGCCAAGCAGGGACAGGCTTGGCCTTTTCACTCACCAGGTGCATGTAAGACGGCGCCATGAGGAACTGGTAGGCGCGCCACGCGGTATGCAACCCCATGTGCCAGGCGGCGAACTCGAACCAGCCCAGCCCACAGGCGAGGAACATCAGACCGACCTGTGTGGTGGTGGCGAAGATCAGGCCAGACTTGACATCGGTCTGCACCAGCCCGGCTAACCAGCCATACAAGGCCGTGGCCGCACCAATAATGGCCAGATAGATCATGATGTCCGGCACCTGCACCAGCACCGGGGCCAGGCGAATCACCAGATACACGCCGGCATGTACCATCACCGCGCCATAGAAGATCGCGGATGAGGGCGTCGGACCTTCAAGCGAGCGGGCGATCCACGCGGAGAAAGGCAGCTGTGCCGACTTCGCCACGGCAGCAACCAAGAAGCCGAATAGCAACAGGCGCGCCATGACCTTGTCGAAACGCGTCGCATCATTTGCCCAGTCGGTCAGCGCCGACCATTCCACGGAGCCCAGCCACCACGCGGCAAGACTGATGCCAAGGATGAAGCCGGCATCGCCGATGCGATTGGTGAGGAAGGCATACAGGGCATTGCCGGTCGGCACCGGCAGGTCGTAGGCGTAGCCAATCAACAGATATGAGCTGATGCCAGCCAGTTCCCAGCCGACAAAAGTCAGCACCGCATTGCCGGAAAGAACGATCAGCAGTATGCCGGCGAGGAACAGCATCATGCCGATGAAGAAGCGATGGAAGGCGAGTTCGCGGTGCAGGTACGTGCGCGAGAAGCGCAGCGTGATGACACCGATCAAGGCCACCAGCGTCGCGAAAGCGAGTGAGAGGGCGTCGAGCACAAACGAGATCGGCACGACCAATTTGCCGCTGGCGAACCAGGTGCCGATGGCGACGTGGCCGGGTGCGCCTTCCAGCAGTGCCAAGGTATCGAGGCCAATGAGGCCGAGCAGCGCCAGCCAGACCGCGCCCTCGGCGAGGCGCGCGGTGGGCGGCTCCGCATCATCGCCGGCTGCACCATTCAGCACATAGATGGCGATGCCAAATGCAGCCAGCAGGGGTAGCAGCGGGATCAGCATGACGAGAATGAACAGGCAGTTCATGCGACAGCCACTTCCAGCGGGCGCTCGAGCAACACGGGCGGTAGCGGCTCACGGTTACCCGCAAACCAGTCGACCGATTGCTTGACGGTAGAAACCTTGTCGGCCGCAAGCCTGTCGTCCCAGGCTTGCCAACCCTCTGCCGGATCGAATAGATGGATCGCACCTGAATCCGGGTTTTTCGCCGCGACGATAACCCAGCCGTTGCCCACCAACTCCTGCAAGGGCGGCTGACGCTGGTACACAGCGGTGATGATCTCCAGCGTCTGCTCGATGACCACCAGCAGGCGCATCGCCTCGTGGATCTCGATCATCTGCTTGGGCAGACCCGTGCGCAGGTCGGAGCTCGCGCCCTGCATCACGCCGAAGTAACCGGCGACGTTGTGCATCACCTTGCTGCCGCAACCGAACAGCTCGTTATTCACCGTCGAGAAGAAATATTCGAGATTGATGCCGGCACCGACCGCGCCGTTGATGAGCAGATGGCGCTCGAGCACCTTGCCTTCCGCATCCTGCGTCGGATCGTAGGAAATCAGAAAAGCGCGCCGGTCGAAAAAGGCACCACGGCTCATGGCACGACGACCGAAGAAGGCGCAGGCATTGGTGACATGGCCCAGCTCAGGCCGTGGCTGGGCATAGTCGTTGCGGCGCCCCCAGACATGGCGCAGCGCGGCCGCCTTGCCGATGTCGAGCGGCGCTGAATACAAGCGGCGGCAGCGTTCCTGTGCATGGGCGCGGCTGGCGACGGCGAGACTGCGATTGACCTGTTCAAAAGTCGGCCCTAGCGGGACGGGGAGATCCTCGCTGTCGTACCAAGTAATCAGATCGTCGGCGGTGTTGTGTTCGGAACCGAGAAAATGCGTCTCAGCCGGCACATGAATGTTGCGCGCAGCAAGCAGGGCACGTACTTCGTGGCGGTTGGCCATCGCGGCAAACAGGCGCGCATTCGGGCCGGAATGGCGGCCGGAACAGGCGCCGCAATCGTAGGCCGCCAGGTGCGGATTATTCGTGCTGTTGGAGCCATGACCCATGATGACCACCAGCGGCGCGAAGTCCTTGGTCAGACCGAGAGCGGTGAGGAAGTTACCGATGCGCTCGGCCTGCTCGGCATCGGTGAAACCGTGACGTGGTGCCTGAGGTGTGGCCGGGCCGGCATCGGCGGGTGCATTGTGGTCGAGACGCGTCGCCACCAACAGATCAAAACGCTCACGCAACCGCGTATTGAAACGACCGAAACTGGGGGGGGAAAGCGTGCGCCACAGCAGCGTCAGCAAGGCGAAGGGGGCAGATAAAGAGGTGAGCAGTGGGCCGACGATCAGACTGCGCCGCGTCACTTGATGCAGTCGATCCTGCCAGCGTAGGCGGCGCTTGTGGCGGCGATGGTGTTCAGCTGCCGTCCCGCCAAACTCCGCTTTGTCTTCTCGAGGCACTTCATGCACCTCGTGAGACGGAATGATGACTTCGGGCACTACCGGGCATAGCGCCGTCGGCTTGCTATCGTCGAGGCCGTAATAATTCTGGAACACCGCGAAATGCGCGGCGCCACCCAGAGTTTCAAGTTGCGGGTTGGTTTCTTCAAGGTGGCGACGCATGCCCTCCTCGCGGTCATCCATGCAGAACACCAGTTGCGCGGTCGGGCCAAGTTTATGGCCGTGCCAGCGGCCGTGATTGGCGGCAAGTCCGGCAAAGATCTGTTCGCGGTAGTGGCGCTCGTAGGCATTGAGCCAGATGAAACCGCGCTGATGCTCGTCCAACTTGCGTAGCGCCCCCAGCAAGGCTTCGGCACCGCCACGTCCGAGCGCGCGCAAGACGGGAGCCGTGATGCCGAGATGCTGGGCGAGGCGGAACAGCGGCCAGGCCGAGCGCGTCGGGCCATGACTGGCGGTGCGCTCGGCCGTCGGCGTCGCGCGCCAGGCTTCGATCTGGTCGACCAGCCCATCCCACAGCGCCGGGTCTTGCGGCAGGGCGGCATCACCGACGGCCGGCAGATGCGGCTCGATGAGTTCCAGCAGGTATTCAGGCAAGTCACCGGAATGAAATGCGTGCCGTACCCAGAGTTCGGTCGGATGACGGCGGAAATATTCACCCAGCGCCGGCAGCGAGTAGTCGATGTGCCAATGCCGCCGCACGATGTCGCTGGCGACCAGGCGTTCGAGCACCAATCGCACGGCCAGGTAATCGAGCATGGCCACCGGCACGTCCGGTGTATCGGCATAGCCCGGATGATTCTGTCGCCAGAGGAACATTCCCGACCAGCCGGGTAGTTCGAGCGCCAGCCGTTCCAGATAGCCGGGCCAGCTTTCCTCAGGCAATCCCAGTCGCGTGAGTTCGGTGATAATCGTTTCGAGCGCATCAACAGGGAGTTGAGCGATCTCCAGCCGCGCCGCGCCGAGGTTCTCGAGCGCCAGCGCGATGTCGCTCTGCATGCTCTGGCACCAAGCGGCATAAAAACCCAGCCGCTGCGCCGGGTTGTGCCAAGGCGTCAGGCCCTGATCGAGATGCGCGGCGATGTGACGGATCAGAAGCGGACGCACCGTTTCAAAAGCATCCTCATCGGTGAGTTCCTTGATGAGCGCAGCTGCCGTCCCGTCGGCGCCGACTTTTTGCCGCAGTTCGTCCCACAGCGCGGCAGCTTCTTCAGCAAAAGTTTCCTGCGCGGTGGCAAAGGTGGCCTGTTGCCGCTCTTCGCGCGCCGACAATTCCAGCAGCGCCTCGGGGTGCTCAAAAGCGTGATCGATAGAAAACACATCGAGGCAGGCGGTCCAGAGTTCAGCCAGCGCGCTTGCTTCATTACCTCCGGCCAGCAGCACGGCGCGACACACGGCAGGGACATCCGCATGGCAAGTCACCAGCGCGCGCATCTCCTCAACCTGCCACTTGAACTGCGCCAGAGTTGGCGGCGTGAGCGGATAAATCAGGCCGATGCGCAACACGTCGCGGCGGTGCACCGGCTGGCCGGCAACCGTCACCAGTACGGCAGCCAGGTCGATGCCATCGCGCTGTCCTACCCTCTCGATTGCATCGTCCAGATCAGCGTCATCGATGCGACCGTCGCGATAAAAACCACGGCACACCGCCTCGGGTAGCCAAGCGCGTTGGCCGGAAAGTCGGCTGGCGGCGGCCAACGCCTCGGGGAACGGCAGATGCTGGAAGCCGTGCAGTGTATTGTGGTGCACGAAGTCGCGGATGGCAGCCTGACTCGGCAACACATGCTCGAGGTGGTGGATGCAGTCGGTAAGCCGCATGCGAATATCCGGAGAAGGATTACCGTGCGCCGCCATGTCAGCCGCCGAACAGACGCGCCAGGCGCGCCACCGAACTGCCGATCAGTGCGAGCGCCGGCGCCGGATAGAAACCGATACCCAGAATACCGGTGGCGAGCAAACCGGCAGCGGCCATTTCGGATCGGGTGAGATCGGGCACCGACTGCATCGCCGAGCCAACCGGGGCAACCGGGCCGGTAAACAAACGGCCGACGGTGCGGAAGGCATAGGCTGCACTGACCAGGAGCGACAACGAGAGCAACAGCATCCAGCCGCCCCAGCGCGCGAAACCACCCACCAGTGCGTGCAGTTCGGCGATGAATCCCGCCGTGCCGGGAAGCCCGACGGCAGCTACCAGCGCCAGCACCATGAAGAAGGCAAAGCGCGGCATGCTGCGTACCAGCGACGAATATTCGCCGATGTCGCGCGTGTGGGTGCGCTGGTGCAAAAGTCCCACCAGAAAGAACAGCGCGCCAGCCACCAGGCCATGCGCCACCATCTGCATCACCGCGCCGGTGAGTCCGGCAGTATTCAGCGCCGCCAACCCAAGCAACACCACGCCCATGTGCGAGATCGAGGCATAGGCCAGCATGAGCACCAGATCGCGCTGCCGCCAGGCCAGCACTCCGGCATAAATGATCGTGATGAAAGCCAACGTCGCGAGCCAGCCCTGTAGCGCCCAGGCCGCACCTGGCAAGGTTTCGGTGGCACGCAACAGACCGTAGCCGCCCATCTTGAGCAGGATGCCAGAAGAGATCAGCGGCACGGCGGCAGGCGCTTCTGAATACACCAGCGGCACCCAGCCATGCAGAGGAAATACGGCCATCTTGACGCCGAAGCCGATGAACAAGCCAGCGAAAATCCACACCTGCGTGGCGATCGGCAGGCTGCGCGCCGCATCGGCCAGCGCCGTCATGCCGAAACTGTGCGTCGGGGAGGCGTCATACAACAGCAGGAGCGAAATCAGCATGAAGACCGAGCCGCCCATGGTGTAGATGACGAAATTCAGCGCCGCTTTCTGCCGCCGCTCGCGATTCGAGCCTCCCATGCGGTCGATGAGAAAGAACAGTGGGATCAGCGTGAGTTCCCAGAACACGTAGAACAGAGTCCAGTCGCGCGCCATGAACACGCCAAACATCGCGGTCTCGAGTACCAGCAGCAGCGAAAAATACATCCTCGCGCCATTCCTCACCGCACTCGAGGCGATCACCGCCACCACCATCAAGAGTGCCGCCAGCAAGATCATCGGCAGGGAAAAGCCATCGATGCCGAGTGAAAAACTGGAACCCAGTCGGGCATGCCAGGCGTGGGTCTCGTAAAACTGCCTGGTGGCGATGGCGGGATCGAACTGGCCCAGTAGCGCCCAGGAAAACACCAACACCACGCCGGTCGCCGCCAGCGTTGCACGGCGGATCAGCAGCGGGTCGCGGGTCGGCAACAACGCCACGATCAGGGCTCCGATCAAGGGCAGCAGCAACAAGGCTCTCAGCATGCCCTCAGATGCTACTCATGGTCGGCCAAAACGCTGTTCTGGCATGAGGGTAGAAATCGATGTCGGGCGCAAGCCATCGACGGCACCAAGATTCTCCTCGCGCGAGTAGATTTTCTCCAGCGCCTGCTCGGCCGAGGAAAAGAAGGCTTTTTCGCCAATCATGGCACGCAGGCCCGTGGCCTGCATGACGTCGAGCACCTGTTTTTTCAGGCCAGAAAACAGCACAACGATGCCGTTGCCGCGCATACGTTCAACGATGTGGTGGATCACCTCTTCGCCCGAGGCGTCAAGCTCGTTGATGGCATCGCCGACGATCAGCAGATAGGGTGCCTGCGGATTGTTGGCCACCGCCTCAAGGATGGCATCCTCGAAATAAGAGACGTTGGCGAAGTAGAGGCGACCATCGAAGCGAACTGCGGTAACAACGTCGGACGGCGGCAGGTTATGCACTTTGGTATCGCGCAGCGTGCCGTCATGGTACCGCCCGAGAATGGCGACACGTGGCGTCATAGTGCGGTAGAGATAGAGCCCCAGGGCCAGGCCGGCACCGATCATGATGCCTTTGTCGAGGTGAGGCGCGAAAGCCAGGGTGGCAATGAAAGTGACGACCGAGGCGATGCCATCGTGCTTGTTGGCCTGCCAGGCGTGTTTGATGGCGCCAAAATTGATGAGTCCGATCACCGCCATGATAATCACCGCCGCCAACACGGCTTGCGGCAGGTGATAGAGCAGCGGAGTAAGGAATAGCAGCGTAACCAGCACGATAAGCCCGGTGATGACCGAGGACATGCCCGTCTTGGCGCCGGCGTTCATGTTCACTGCCGAGCGCGAGAAGGAACCCGATACCGGGAAAGAATGCGTCATGCTGCCGACGAGGTTCGCCAGACCCTGGCCGATGAGCTCCTGGTTCGGATCAATCTTCTGCTTGGTCTTGGCGGCGATAGCCTTGGCAATTGAAATCGCCTCCATGAAGCCCACCAGGGAAATGACGATGGCGGCGGCGAGCAAGCTGCCGAGCATGTCCCATGAAATTTTCGGCAACCCGATCGACGGCAGGCCCTCGGGGATCTTGCCAATCACTTCACCGCCTCCGACCAACCTGAAGCCGTTGTCCTTGACGCCGCGGATACGGTACACAGCACTATCGAGCTTCGCTTCGGCCGGTGCCTTGCCTTCGGGATAGAGTGCAAGCGTTCGTCCCTGATCATCACTGACGCGCACGACGCGCATGGCGCGCAGCTGCTTGCGCAGATCGCTGGACTCATGCTCCATCATCTGCACGGCGATGCGATTCATGTCGACTATGGCATCCATCGTCACGGCGTGCGCGTTCATGTCGCCCTCGGCCCTGTGCACGCTTTTGGCCTCGAATGACTTCTCCGCGAGGCTTTTAACGGCTACGTCCAGGCGGCGTCCGACGTTACTCACATGCTCAACCAGCGTCTTGAGTTCGGCATCTGCGATATGTTCAAGCTTGCCGCTGGAATTGGTCTCGAAGTGCAGCGCCCACGAGGCAATCGTGGTCACCGCTACGGCGACCAACACGCCAGGCAGCTTGGGGAACTTCTTGCGAATGAAGGCCATGATAACGATCGCCACCCCCCCCATGGCCAGCGTAGGCCAGTGAGCATCACCAACCTGCTTGGTCACGCCCCAGATGTCATTGATGAAATGCTCGGAGCGCTCCATGGTTACGCCAAGCAACTTGTTCACCTGCGACATGCCGATGATCATTGCCGCCGCGTTGGTAAATCCGACGATAACCGGGTGTGAGAGGAAGTTCACCACCACGCCGAGCTTGAACACGCCTAGCACTAACTGCACGATGCCGACCAGCAGCGCCAACATGATGGCCAGCGTAACGAACTGATCAGAGCCCGGCGCGGCCAGCGGCGCCAGAGACGAGGCCGTCAACAAGGAGGCAACCGCCACCGGCCCGGTACCGAGCTGGTTCGACGAACCCCACATCGCCGCGACCATCACCGGCAGGAAAGCTGCATATAGACCGTAGTAGGGTGGTAGCCCCGCAAGCTGAGCGTATGCCATCGACTGCGGCACCAGCACCAGGGCGACTGTCAGGCCGGCAAGGAAGTCGGCCTTTAGCGCATCACCACGCAACGGGAACCAGGCCAGAAAGGGAAAAAATTTCTTCAGTGAGAAAGTCATGGGCTTACCGTGGAATCGTTGGGCCGGAATCGGCCAGTATCGGCAATACGGGAATTTTAGAATTATCTTATTTTCGGCGCAGAATGGGATAGACACACATAATGCCGCGATAACCCCCTTCTGCGCATAGGGGAATAGGTCACACGTAAAATGCGCCCACCGTTTTGATTAATCTTCCGCTGCTCGAGGTTCGCCAATGTTTTCACGCCGCTGGCTATTGCGTTTATTTCCATTCCTGAACTGGTTTCCGGTAAATAGGGCCATCCTGATCGGTGACCTCATCGCCGGCATTACCGGCGGTCTCGTACTGGTGCCGAAAGCAATGGCCTATGCCCAACTCTCTGGCCTGCCCGTGTATTTCGGTCTCTACACCGCCTTTGTCCCGGCCATTCTCGGCGCACTGTGGGGTTCCAGCCGTCAACTGGCCACTGGCCCGGTGGCCATCGTCTCGCTGATGACCG
>CAIYZZ010000486.1 GCA_903930805.1 uncultured Rhodocyclaceae bacterium
CCTTATCGCCCCCAAGATCAAGATCATATCGAGGCGACAACTATTCTGACGCGGGGGGGTAGGCGGAGAGGTTGTTGCTGAAGGTGGCTGTGTCGGTGCCAGCGCCGCCATTGAGGGTGTCGTTTCCTGAACCTCCGACCAGAAAGTCACTGCCTGAAGTACCTGTCAGGCTGTCATCTCCAGCATATCCATACACCCCTGCAAATACGCCAGATCCTGTGACAGTATCATTGCCGGATAACAGAGTCTGCAAAGAGTCTTCGCCCGAACTTGCTGGTGTATTGCTGTCAATGTTGAACCCATTTGCCTGTAGCGATAGTCCTCCAGCAGTAAGTATTCCTGAATACATAGAACCCGAATGAGATGCATGGTAGTAGCCACCACTTACCCATATAGATGCGGACAAGGAACCATATTCCTCAAGATGAACACCATTAACATCCCAAACTACTTTGGAAAGTGTTCCGCCCGTCCCTGCCACATTTGCATTGCCATAAACGCTAATCGAGCCAAGGTTACTCTTGGAGACAGTCATCTGGTTGATGCTGCCTGACAACGCACCAGAATAAGATTTTGAAACGGAGCCAAGGAGAACCACGTTTTCACCTGTTGAAAAATGGTAATCAAGTCTCGTCATATATGGCGTGGTACTTGTCATGTTGCTACCAATAGCTGTTGCTGTGTCACCATTGGCATAGCGAACGCTGACCTGGGTGCTAGAGGTATATGTATAAGCAGAAGGCGTCCAGTAATACGCACGGTCGAATGCGGACTGACCCCATGTAAGCGCATTGTCTATGCTGTACCCAGTATTCAGCGTTGCCACTGCCGAATTAATCTGCGACATGTCCTGAAATGAAGTGACAACTGATGCCATTGCATTATCTCCAAGGTACGTTTTCACAAGCGAGCGGCGACCCTACGCTCTATATCTATCCCTGTACATCCAACTAAAGTAATAGAAAGTCATCTATCTGGCTGGCTGGCTATTGATGCGAATCAGGTACGGTGATGATATTTATTGATTGCAGGTGCCCTTCATGACCTCGTTTTGACAGTAGTTCCAGTTGGGCGAGTTGGAAGGTACAACGGCCAGCTGGTCGGAGTTAACAAAGTCACACTTGCAATACCTGATAGCCAGTGCCAAAGTACGCTAGGCTAAAAAACAGGCTCGCCAAGCCTGATCTCTTTTTTTTGCGAGTTCATCATGAAGCCTAGCGGAATAATAGTGATCTTGCTGCTGATGTTTTCACTTGATGCAGTGGCATCCCCTTGCGAGACAGAGGATTTTGAGACCAAGGTATCCGGCAACTCTGAATGCCTGCTGATGAGACAGTACGGATCTCCAAATCCTGGCGCGCTGGTTGTTTGGCTGCATGGCAATGTCAGCACCGGTGGTCCAGCGAATTCGCATTTCAAACTGGCCGAAAAAACTGCCAAGGATTTCTCCGCTGACAGAGTTCTCGCTGTTGCATTGGTGCGGCCTGGCTATCCTGATGGAACCGGAGCATATTCCTCAGGTAGCGACAATGGGCGTGCCGACAACTGGGGCCGGCAAACTGTGATGGAGATCGGTGCAGTCATTGGAAGACTCAAGAGCATGTTCAAGCCCCAAACCACCGTAATCGTTGGTCACTCCGGTGGAGCGGCCATTGCCGCAGTGCTTCTGGGTTTACAGCCCGACTTGGCAGACAGCGCCATTTTGATTGGCTGTCCATGCGACATGGCGGCATGGAGGTCGGGGCGCAGCAGAACACCTTGGATCAGCGAAGATCCGCTTGACTGGGTAAGCCAGGTGAAACCCAACACCAAAATTATTGCGATGACTGGCAGTCTGGACACTACGACTGCTCCTGACCTTGCCAAGACCTACATTGCGCGTTTGCAGGGGCGCAATATCCAAGCCTCATTTAACGCCATACCCGAGGCAGGGCATATTGACGTTCTCAAGTCACAGGCGGTCATGGATACAATTTCAGAACTGATTCGCCAGCACTCCCTCCACAGGATTATCGAAAAGGTAGACAGATGAATATATTTCGGACACTTACACTGCTTGCTGCTCTTCTCTTCAGTGGTTACCTGCACGCACAGGAGGTAAGCATCGGTGAGGTACAGCGCGTTGCTACGCGCGAGGGTGTCAGTGTGCCAATCTTCACTTACTGGCAGGACAATGCTGTTGCCACCCTGGTGCTATTCTCGGGTGGTGCTGGTGGATATGGTCAGATTGGCGAGGATGGGTGGCCGACAGGTGGCAACTTTCTGATCCGCGCGGGCAAGCACTGGGCGACTTACCCGTTCAACCTTGTCATGGTGGGGCGACCGACTGACGGGATCGACCTCTCTTCGGGCAATGTGCGAGTCGGGGAGAAGCATGCAGCCGACAATGTGGCGATCTTCAAAGCCATCAAGCTCAAAAGCAAACTTCCGATTTGGCTGGTCGGTACCAGCATGGGAACGATTTCTGCTGCAGCCGCCGCGATTCAGGACAGCGAGAACCTTATTTCAGGCGTAGTGCTGACATCCTCAATTGTCGCCTACAAAATTCCCGGCGCAGTTCCGAGACAGAATCTAGAGAAAATCCGCGTGCCGACATTGATTCTTCATCATGAGGGTGATGCCTGCGGGGCATGTCGACCGTATGAAGCAAAAAACATCGCCAGTGCTTTGATAAACGCGCCGATCAAAAAGACCATCTTTGTAAATGGTGGTTCTGGTGCAACCGGTAATCCCTGCGAGCCGATGCATCACCATGGGTTTGTCGGTATGCAGGATGAGGCTGTCGATCTTGTTGCGGCGTGGATTATCAGGCCAACAGGATAGGCTGCATATTTAACTGGGAGCCCCAAAGTGTCAGCACTGAAACCCGGAACCCTCTGCGTCATCATCGCCGGTTGCCCTGAGAACATAGGCCTCATCGTCGAGGTAATCGCGCACCTGGGGCCGTTTGAGGGCAAGGAGGACGCATTACATCAGGACGGCGACGGGCAGATCCTTCCACCAGGTCTGGGATGGCAACGACCTAATTCGCGGGAACTCATGGTGCCGGCAACCGGATTCGAACTGGTGACCTACCGCTTACAAGGCGGTTGCTCTACCAACTGAGCTATGCCGGCACTGGCGAAATTATAGCCGACCCCTTGCCGGTTCCTCTTACAATTGGGCGCTCTCGGTGAATCGTCTCAGCCCATGCTTCGCACCGCACCAAACCCAGACCCATCCCTGCGCCTACTGGTAGTTTGCAGCTCGCCTGCAATGGTGGAAAGGCTGGCCGAAGGATGGCAGGGGGAGGACACCAAGCCTGAATTCATGACCGCCGCAGGTGCCACCCACCTGCGTAGCATGTTGCGCGAGCAACACTGGGATGCTGTCCTGCACTGCCTCAACCATGCCGCCTGTGCGCCGGCCACCACGATCAAAACGCTGCATGATCGCAACCTCGACACGCCGCTGATCATCATCGCCGAGCCGGGAGATCAGCGTACGGCCATCAAGGCACTACGCACTGGCGCCCACGATGTCGTATTTTTTGATCGTCTCAACCGGCTGGTCCCTGCGGTAGAACGCGAAATAAGGGAAGCCGGCCATCGTGCCGACCACCGCGCGGCGTTGGAGATGCTGCATGACAGTGAAGCCCGCTTTCGCGCCCTGGCTTCCAACCTGCCTGGGTTGGTGTTCAATCTACAGCGCGACACTAACGGCAAGTATCGTTTTCTTTATGTCAGCGAAGGTGCCGTGCGCCTGCTTGGTGTCAAGCAACACGAACTGCGCGGATCGGCGCAGCGTTTCTTAGACACACTGTTCGTCGATGATCGCAAATTGCTTCATGACACGCTTGAAGAATCTGCCCACTCCGGCAACACTTTGATCTGGGAGGGGCGCTTGAAGAATGGTGAACGCTGGATCGACATGCGCTCGCTACCACACCGCAATGACGAGGGCACGGTACTATGGACGGGCATCGCCACCGATATCACAAAAACCAAAAACACCGAGGCAGCCCTGCGGGAATCACGTGCGCAACTGGCCGCACTGTCATCTCACCTCGAGGCAGTCAGGGAAGATGAGCGCGAAAGGATTGCGCGCGATATTCACGACGAACTGGGCAGCATTCTGGTCCGCCTCAAAATTGAGGCTGCTCTGCTGGCCAGCAAGCTGCCACCCGATTTGAGCCCCAAGGCACATTCCATCGAGAAATTGCTTGACCAGGCCATGGGCACGGCTAGCCGCGTCGCCCGCCAGCTGCGGCCTGGGATTTTGAAGGAATTCGGCCTGTCTGCCGCGATCGAATGCCAGGCCGAGGACTTTGCTCACAGCACAGACATTACCTGCCGGGCCCAATGCGACGAGGGCATCGAACTCGATGCCGACACATCGCTGGCGCTGTTCCGCATCGTCCAGGAAACATTGACTAATGTCGCCAAACACGCGCACGCCTCACTCGTAGTTGTGCGTCTGCGCAGCGAAAACGGTAACATCGCGCTCGAGATTCGCGATAACGGTCGCGGCATCGCCGAGAGCGACATGGATAAACCAAAATCCTTTGGTCTACGCGGCATCCGCGAACGTGTGCAAAGTCTCAAGGGAACCTTCCACATCGCCACAGCAGAACAGGGCGGCGCTCATTTGATGTTAAAAGTGCCTCTTCGCCGCAGCGATGACAGCTTGCCCACGGAAAACGAAGAAGCCATTCAGCAGGATTTATTTTGATATGTCCGAAAAGATCCGCGTCCTCATTGCCGACGACCACGCGATAGTCCGTCAAGGCTTCAAACAAATATTCTCCGAAACCGAGGATTTGCTCGTTGCCGGCGAGGCCGACGACGGCGTGGACGCGCTCCAGCTCGCGCGCCAGAACGAATGGGACGTTTTCCTGCTGGACATCTCGATGCCCAACCGCAACGGCATCGATACCCTGAAATTGCTCAAGAAAGAATTTCCGCGCCTGCCGGTGCTGATCCTCAGTATGCACCCCGAGGAACAATACGCTTTGCGCGCGTTGAAAGCGGGCGCCTCTGGCTATCTCACCAAGCAAAGTGCCCCCGATCAACTGGTCACAGCAATTCGCCAAGTTGCCCGAGGGAAAAAATATGTCAGCCCGGGTGTCGCGCAACAACTGGCGGAGGCGATTGCCGACGATACTGAAAAACTACCCCACGAGCGCATTACCGACCGCGAATACCAAGTACTGGTGCTAATCGCCAAGGGTAAACCGCTCACACAGATTGCAGACGAACTGAATCTCGGCGTGGCTACTGTCAGCACCTATCGGGCCCGGTTGCTCGAAAAGATGGGGCTGAAAAGCACCGCAGAATTGATTCACTACGGCCTGCGCCACGGCCTTGTCGAATAAGCTACCTCCCCCAAGCCATGAATCCCTCGGAAATCGCCCGCGAAACGTTCAAACGCCTGTCACTTCAGCGTACCCCACCGACGCCAGATAATTACCGTACGCTCTATCACGAAATTTCCGGCACGGCCGAGACTGAAGTCTTTCCTGAAAAGTCTTTCAAATCACTCGCTGCCAGTCTGCCACGAAACACGCCGGAGCAGTCGCGCTTTGCTCGCCAAATAGACAGCGCCGTCGGCGACAAGAACTGGGAGGGCCTCAAGACTGCTTTGGCCGACCTGCTGCACAAGGCAGCTGCAGAACCGCCAAACTGGTCGGCCCTGATCCGCGAACTACTTGTCCGTCTGGAGGCCAGGCAAGCCGATTTGACCCCAGCACGCAAGCGTGAGGCACTCGATCACGTGCTTGCCTCTTCGGCTGCGCCCGATCTGCTCCACACTCGGCTACAGGGACTGCTTAAGAACTGGTCGCAAGCCGCTGCGCTGGAAACTGCCACTGTCGGCAGCACTCCCGCCGAAGTACTGAACGCCTCTGCCGTCTCGCCAGCACCGACTTCTGCCAAAGCCGAAATCCATCTCAGCGCTCACTCAGCTGACCTCGCCCAAGGGGTCACAAGCGAACTGCTTGACTTGCTTGCGCAACTGCTCGAAAACTCGATCAGCATCCTTCTAACCGATAATACTGAACTAGCCGGGGAAGCGACGCGACTCATTAACGTAGCGCGCTGCACCAAAAACACGGAAGACATTGCTGCGTTCGTCACCAGCATGAAGCGCTTCAGCTATCGACTGCACTTCGTCGCCGAGGATCAAACAGAGCTGAAAACCGCCATGCTGCACCTGCTGCACTTGGTCATCGATAATATCAACGAGTTGGTACTCGACGATCAGTGGCTGCAGGGACAGATCGCCGTGGTACTCGAACTCGTGAGTCAGCCGCTCAATCTGCGGCGAATCGATGATGTCGAGCGGCGCATGAAAGATGTCATCTTCAAGCAAAGTGCGCTGAAGAAAAGTCTGATCGATGCCAAAGATCAGATCAAGCTGATGCTGGCAACCTTTGTCGACCGGCTCGCCGACTTCTCCGAGACCACCAGCGAGTATCACGACAAGATCGAGCGCTGCGCCGACAAGATCAGCAAGGTCAATGACATTGCCGACCTGTCAGATGTTCTGGACGAGGTGATGCGCGAGACGCGGGTTATTCAACTCAATGCCCAGCGCTCCAGAGACGAATTGGATCAGATGCGCGTAAAGGTCAATGCAGCCGAACTGGAGGTTCTACGCCTGCAGGACGAACTGGCCAATGCCAGCCAGATGGTGCGGCATGACGCGCTGACCGGCGCTCTCAATCGCAAGGGCATGGGCGACGCGCTCGAAGCTGAAGTGGCGCGTGCCCGACGGCACAACACCAAGCTCTGCCTTGCGCTGCTCGACATCGACAATTTCAAGAAACTCAACGACAGCATGGGCCATGCAGCGGGTGATGCAGCACTGGTGCATCTGGCACAGGTTGTCCAGCAGGCCATCCGCCCCGAAGACACCCTGGCGCGTTACGGCGGCGAGGAGTTCGTCGTCGTCCTGCCCGACACACCGCTCGAAAACGCCGTCACCGTCATGGTGAGGGTGCAGCGCGAACTGACGCGCCAGTTTTTCCTGCACAACAATGACAAGGTGCTCATCACATTCAGTTGTGGCGTTGCCGAACTGGGCACAGAAGAACAGGGAATGGACGCAGTGCAGCGCGCCGACGGCGCCATGTATCTGGCCAAGCGGGCGGGCAAGAACCGCGTGTTGGCTGCGTAGGGAGTCAAGCAATGAAGACTGTTTTTATAACTGGCGGGGCCGGCTTCATCGGCTCGGCGTTGATTCGTCTGCTGATCGCTGAAACTAATTGGCGCATCGTCAATATCGACAAACTCACCTATGCCGGCAATCTTGAATCGCTGGCCGACGCCGGGAGCAATCCGCGCCACATCTTCAGCCACACCGATATCTGCGACCGCGCGGCAATGGATGCGCTGTTTGCCGCCCACCAACCCTGCGGCATCATCCACCTCGCCGCCGAGTCGCACGTCGATCGCTCCATTCACGGGCCGGGCGACTTTATCCAGACCAACATCACCGGCACCTACACCCTGCTTGAGGCTGCGCGCGCCTACTGGAGCGGACTCGCGGAACCCGAGCGTAGAGCCTTCCGCTTCCACCACGTCTCGACGGATGAGGTTTTCGGCAGCTTGGGAGCTACCGGTCTATTCACCGAGACCACCGCCTACGACCCGCGCTCGCCCTACTCTTCGTCGAAAGCTTCCTCGGATCATCTGGTGCGCGCCTGGCAGCATACCTACGGCCTGCCAACACTCATTACCAACTGCTCGAACAACTACGGGCCCTACCAGTTCCCGGAAAAACTGGTGCCGCTGATGATTCTCAATGCGCTGGCCGGCAAGCCTCTACCCATCTACGGCAAAGGCGACAACATCCGCGACTGGCTCTATGTCGACGACCACACCCGCGCGTTGCAACTGGTATTTGAACACGGCCAACCTGGCGACACCTACTGCATCGGCGGGCGCAACGAGATGACCAACATGCAGGTCGTCGATACCCTCTGCAGCCTGCTTGATCGCTTGCACCCCGGCAGCAACGGCCAAGCTTATGCGACCCTCAAAACCTTCGTCGCCGACCGGCCCGGACATGACCGACGCTACGCCATCGATGCCAACAAGATCGCCGCTGACCTGGGCTGGAAACCACAGGAAACCTTCGAGAGCGGCATCGAAAAAACTGTCGCCTGGTATCTGGGCAACACCGAATGGATCACCCACGTCCAAAGCGGCGAATACCGCAACTGGATCGACCGTAATTACGCAAAGCGCCAATCATGAAAACACGCAAAGGCATCATCCTCGCCGGCGGTGCCGGCACCCGCCTGCATCCGGCCACACTGGCTGTTTCCAAGCAACTGCTACCGGTGTACGACAAACCGATGATCTACTACCCGCTGGCGACACTGATGCTGGCGGGCATCCGCGACATCCTGCTGATTTCCACCCCTCAAGACACCCCGCGTTTTGCCCAGTTGCTGGACGATGGCGCACTCTGGGGATTGAACCTTTCCTACGCTGTGCAGCCCTCGCCAGACGGTCTCGCCCAAGCCTTTATCATCGGCCGCGATTTCATTGGCAACGATCCCTCGGCGCTGGTGCTGGGGGACAACCTGTTCTACGGCCACGAACTGTCAGACCTGTTGCAGAACGCAGAAAAAGTCGGCGCCGGCGCGACGGTATTCGCCTATGCCGTGACTGACCCAGAGCGTTATGGTGTCGTCGAGTTCGATGCTCAACGCCGCGCTGTCAGCATCGAAGAAAAACCCAAGCAACCTAAATCACGCTACGCCGTCACCGGCCTCTACTTCTACGACGAGCAGGTCTGCGACATCGCCAAAAACCTGAAGCCCTCACCGCGCGGCGAACTCGAAATCACCGACGTCAATCGGTGCTATCTCGAAGCCGGCCAACTCAATGTCGAACTCATGGGCCGCGGTATGGCCTGGCTCGATACCGGCACACACGATTCGTTGCTGGAGGCCGGCCAGTTCATCGCCACACTGGAAAAACGGCAGGGGCTCAAGGTTGCCTGCCCCGAAGAAATAGCCTGGCGCCAGGGCTGGATCAACGACACACAACTTGAAGCACTCGCTGCACCACTGGCCAAGAGCGGCTACGGCGCCTACCTGCAAGGCCTGCTGCGCGAAAGGGTGTATTGATGAAGGTCATTGAGACAGCAGTCAAGGATGCGCTCATCCTGGAGCCCAAGGTATTCGGCGACGAACGCGGTTTCTTCATGGAAAGCTGGAACCAGCGCAGCTTTTCCGCCCTCGGACTGAATGCCAGCTTCGTGCAGGACAACCACTCGCGTTCGCAAAAGGGCGTACTGCGCGGACTGCACTACCAGATCAAGCAGCCTCAAGGAAAACTCGTGCGCGTCGTCAGCGGTGAAGTCTATGACGTCGCTGTCGACCTGCGCAGATCGTCTCCCACCTTCGGGCGCTGGGTCGGGGTTGTGCTGTCTGCCGAGAACAAGTGCATGTTCTGGGTTCCCCCCGGCTTCGCCCACGGCTTTCTCGTGCTGTCCGGGAGTGCCGACTTCCTTTACAAGGCGACCGAATATTACGCACCTGAATACGAGCGTTCGCTTCTTTGGAACGACCCCGATCTCGCCATCGATTGGCCGCTATCCGAGTCACCCACGCTTGCCGCCAAGGATGCCGTTGGAACCCCCCTGAAAATGGCTGAAGTCTATCCATGACGCGCATTCTGCTCACCGGCATCAATGGCCAGGTCGGTTGGGAACTACAGCGCACCCTGCAACCCCTGGGCGAAATCATCGCCCTCGATCGATCCGGCTTCGACCTCACCAACCCCGACCAGATGCGCGCCGTATTGCGCGAAATCAAACCGACCATCATCGTCAATCCGGCGGCTTATACCGCTGTCGACAAAGCCGAAAGCGAAACCGACCTCGCCATGGCTATCAACGGTATCGCCCCCGGTATTCTGGGTGAAGAAACCAAGCGACTGGATGCCCTGCTCGTCCACTTCTCGACCGACTATGTATTCGACGGCAGCAAGCCTACGCCTTACATGGAGGGCGATCACACTGCCCCCGCGAGCAGCTACGGTCGCAGCAAGCTCGCTGGCGAGCTTGCTATTCTGGCCACTGATTGCCGTCACCTGATCCTCCGCACCAGTTGGGTCTACGGACTGCGTGGCGCTAACTTCTTGCGCACCATGCTCCGACTGGCCAAAGAACGCGACGAACTACGCGTTGTCGCCGATCAGATCGGCGCCCCCACCTGGAGTCGCATGATTGCCGAAACCATGGCGCTAGCCATTGCCCGGTATCGCGATCAGCTGGGCATTTACCACTGTACCGCCAGCGGTGAAACCAGCTGGCACGGCTTTACCGAAACCATCATGGCCATCGCAAACAAGAATGGCATGCTTGAAAAAACACCGCCGGTATGCCGTATCGTCACCGCCGACTTTCCAACGCCAGCCAGACGCCCCGCCAACTCG
>CAIYZZ010000487.1 GCA_903930805.1 uncultured Rhodocyclaceae bacterium
GCCAACCCGGTTGCCTCACCTACGAAGTGCGGCAACTGGAGGTGGAAGTCAACGAGCACGAAGAAATGGAAACACTGGAACGAGCACTCCAAGCCCTGATGGATCAGCACGGCATCGATTCGGTGCTTGAACACACGGCGAGGCTATCTAACCGAGAGTAGCGCCAAGTACTACGGCAATCATGTTGAAAGCTCAGCGGCAGAGGAAATGACGGCGCTCCAGCGCCTTGTTTCCGCATCCACACACCGGCGCGCATCCTGAGGATCGAGTGCCGCTCCTTCCTTCACACCCGCACGCTGCGGCAAAGCCTCAGTGCCAACTCAGCTACGGCCGCTTGCGCCGGGATGGCCGCAGCCATTTCAATCCAGCCGCGATGGCCGCCATCTCCTCTTGCGCAAGCGCAGCAAACACGTCTGTGAGTCTGTCCACAGGACCTTCCCGTCGTACAACCGCGTAGTCGAGGGGCACTGACGGTTCGAATTGTCGAATCGCGAGAACGGACTCAAAAGCGACGGCAACCAAAGGATGCACGATTGACGCTCCGATGCCGCTTGCGACCATATGGCATGCCAGAACCGTGCTACCGGCCTGCAACTGCAGGCTTCGCCGAATACGGCGCTCCCCGAAAAGAGTGTCAATGCGATGCCTGAGTAACGTGTCCGGATCGGCTGAGATGAAAACCTCACCCTCCAGGTCCTCGGCCACAATCCGGTGTGCGCGCGCAAGGCGATGGCTTTTTGGCAACACGCATACAGCGTCCACCGTCGCCAATTTGGATAGGGTCAGTACGTCATGCTGAAGTGGCAGCGTGACCAGTCCGACATCGTAGCGACCAGTAGCGACTCCATCCTCGACATCCTTCCGCCCCACTACATCGGCAACGCACCGGACGCGGGGATATTGACCTAAGAAGCGCTTCATCGTCGGCGCTACGAGGCCGTACCCCAGCGCAGGCATCGCCCCGATTCGAATTGCCCGCCCGTTCAGTGCGCCGATATCCTGCGTCTTCGCCTGGAGATTGTCGATCGCGGAGAGAATTTGATCGACGTCTGCGTAGACCGCTCTGCCTTCCGGGGTCATGACGAGACGCCCATGCATTCGGTCGAAGATATGGACGTTCAACTCCGCCTCGAGTTGGGTCACCAGTTTGCTGGCGGCTGATTGGGTCATGTGTAACAGTTGCGCGGCTCCGCTGGTGGTTCCGGTCTGCACCAGCGCGCGCAATGCCTGCATCTGTCTAATCTTCATGGGTGCTTCAACTATTCCGATTTGGCATTCCTGGCGGCGATAAAATCATTATCGCCCGTTTCCCCCCGTTTGGTAGCATCGATCGCCTGATCGAACCGGAGGGTTCAAATGGTTGTGACCTTCAGCAAAGCAGTTTCATTGCGAACGAAACGCCGTTAGCGCAGGATTCGCCTGCAAGAGGTGGCCTTTGATGTATCCAAGTCGAATTGTCACTCGAATACGCGCAGCGTATATCGCCTGCCTGATCGTGGCGTCGACGCTCGGCCCCGCCCATGCAGCCGAGACCTGGC
>CAIYZZ010000488.1 GCA_903930805.1 uncultured Rhodocyclaceae bacterium
CCCTGGTGGCAAGGGGCTTGCCTCGCTCGATCAGGCGCTGGCCAGCCAGATACTGGTGCATCTTGCTCGCTTCAAGTGCCGTTGCAATGGCCGACTCTCCCGCAGAACCGGTCGCCAGGGTGCTCAGGCGCGAAAAGCGCAGTTGCCGGTCGGCAAAGAAGGTCTGGCGCAAACCGCCGTGGGTTTGGGTGATGAGTAGCAACTGCGGGGCCGCATCTGCGGGAATCAGATGCTGGATTGTCTGCGGCAGCGAATAGATGCCGGCGAAGATGCTGCGCGTGTCGCGCAGGATGTTGAGCCAAGGCTCAAGATGCTGTGGCCGGGTCAAGGCCATCAGCAGCATGCGCTCGTCACGCCGCCCCGTTTTCAAGCGTCCTTGTGACAGCGCAAGGGCAAAGGGGGTGCCGTAGAAATACTGGGCAAGCTTGCGCTTGATGATGGCGCGACGGTCCTTCCCGGAGCTGGGGGGAACTTCGTCGAGCTGAAAGCCTTCTTCCGCGACGTCGGCCAGCAGCATGAACACGCTGCGGCGATGCTCTGTCAGGTAGGCGGCGAAGGCTTCACGACCTGCATCATCGGCAGTGAATACGCTTTCCGCGAGCGCGCTGCCGCCGCCGATGCGGTAAGCAGTGAGTTGTGAAGCGTCAAGAAAGAGGGCGCGGCGTTGTGGCATGGTGGTGCTTCAGATTTTAAGTTTGCTGATGGTGTCATAGATCGGGCCGAGCACCGAGAGCATGACCCAGCCGAGAATGACGCCGACGATCATGGTCATGGCCGGCTCGATCATCGCCTGGACACGGGTAATCGATTCACGCACGTCGCGGTTGTAGAAGTAACTGACGTTCGTTAACGCGGTGTCCAGTGAGCCGGTGTTTTCGCCCACGCGCAGCATGCGGATGACGAGTGGCGGAAACAGACCGACGTTCTGAAAGGCGACCGTGATGTTTTGCCCGTCGCGGATCATTTCCTCGACCTTTTGCAGGCCTTCCCGAATGACGAGATTGCCGACGACGCCTTGCGTGGTGCGAATGGAATCAAGCACAGAAATTCCAGATGAATACATCATGGCGAATACGCCGGCGAAACGTGACAAGATGATTTTCTTTAATATCTCACCGATCCAGGGAAAACTCAACTTGACGGCATCGAAGCGATAGCGCGCTTTCGGGTTGGTCTTGACGGCCAAGGTGATGATAAAGGCCATTGCGATGGGGACCCCGAGGGCGATGAACCAGTAATTGACGAAAAAATCGGATGTGCCGATCAGCAACTTGGTATGAAAAGGCAATTCCTGGCCCATGTTCTTGATGAAGCCCACCATCTTGGGCACGAGGTAGAGCATCATGAACAAGGTGACCAGCACCACCACGATGCCCATGAAGGCCGGGTACATGATGAGTTTTTTGGTCTGCGCTGCCAGTTCATCCTGCCATTTCAGTGATTCGGTCAGGTTGGCCAGAACATCGGGAAGGTTGCCGGTTTCCTCGCCGGCCTTGATCAGGCTGACAAAGACACTGTCGAAAACCTTGGGATGGGCAGCCATCGCCTGCGATATGGTTTTGCCACCTTCGACACTTTCGATCAGGTCGGCGAGTACCTCGCGGAAGCGCGGGTTCTCGAGACTGTCGCGCAGATCGGTGAGACTTTCGATGATCGGTACGCCAGCGCGAGAGAGTTGTTCGAGGTGAAAGCAGAAGGCAATAAGTTCACGGCGGGTAATTTTGGCGCCGCCGAAGCCGCCCTGCTTGACTGGGTCGCCGTTGATCAGATCGAGATCCATGCGCTTGAGGCGCATTTCGAGATCGATCGGGTTGATCGCGTCCATGCGCCCGAAGATCATCCGGCCGCCAATGTCCATGGCTTTGTAGGCGTAGATGGACATGGCCTATGCCCTCGCCGGGCCGCCCCAAGAGGGCTCAGTTGCAAAATGAGGCCAACCTGTAGGGGGCAGGGAGCCGGGTTTGCGAGCGTGGGAGGCCATCACATGCGCTCCGTCAAGTCGATGACGCGCGCTACCTCTTCGAGCGAGGTCGCTCCCTCGATGACACGGCGCAGGCCATCATCGGCAAGTGTGCGGAATCCTTTTGCCGCCGCCGCGTTGTGGATGTCGCGAAAGGTAGCGCGGCGCACGATCAGGTCGTTGAGGTCGGCGTCCAGTCGCAATATTTCCATGATTGCAACGCGACCCCGGTAGCCCTGATATTCGCAAAGTTGGCAACCGGACGGCCGGTAGAGAATGGGGGTTTGCCGGAAACGTTCCGTGCCGAGCAGTTGCAGTTCTTCCTTGCCGGCGGGGTAGGGCTTGCGGCAATGCGGGCAGAGTTTGCGCACCAGCCGCTGGGCGACGATACCGATGATATTGCCCGCCATGATGTCGGGCAGCACGCCAATGTCCAGCAGGCGCGGAATGGCACCCAACGCGGAGTTGGTGTGCAGGGTCGAGAAGACCTGGTGGCCGGTCATGGCAGCGCGAAAGGCCATTTCTGCGGTGTCGCTATCGCGAATCTCGCCGACGAGGATGACATCCGGGTCCTGGCGCATCATCGAACGGATGCCGTTGGCGAAGTCGAGCTTGGCGGAATCGGCCACCGATGTCTGGCGGATCATGGCCATCGGATATTCGACCGGATCCTCCAGTGTCATGATGTTGATGCCCTCTTCGTTGATGTGATTCAGCATCGAGTAGAGGGTGGTGGTCTTGCCGCTGCCGGTTGGGCCGGTAACGAGGATGATGCCTTCGGGGCGCGCCATCATGCGGCGCAGGTGTTCCTGCTGCGCTTCGTCGAGACCGATCTTGTCGAGCGGTACGATGCCTTTCTGGCGATCGAGAATACGCAGGACGAAGTTTTCGCCGTGAATGGTGGGTTGTGCCGCACAGCGAAAATCGACGGCGCGGCCACTGATGTTCATTGAGATGCGGCCGTCTTGCGGTGCGCGCGTCTCGGCGATGTTCATGTCGCTCATCACCTTGAGGCGCACGGCCATCGCTGCCCAATAGGATTTGTGCAGGGCGCGGATTTGCCGCAGGATGCCGTCGATGCGATAGCGGATGCGCAGGAAACTGGCTTCCGGCTCAAAATGGATGTCGGAGGCATCGCGTTTGACGGCATCGGTGAGTAGCGCATCAATCAAACGCACGACCGGCTGGCTGTACTCGTCTGACGAGGCGGACAGGCTGCGGAAGTCGATTTCCCCGGTCTCGATCTCGTGCAGGATGCCGTCGATCGAAAGTTCGTAGCCGTAATGCTGGTCGATGCCACGGGCGATTTCGGATTCACCGGCCAGCACGGTGTCGACCTGCAAGTCTGGCGAGATGAGGGCACGTAACC
>CAIYZZ010000489.1 GCA_903930805.1 uncultured Rhodocyclaceae bacterium
CGCAATCAGCGATATCTGTGCTCATGCGGCATCCCTGTAGGGGAGTGGATCGTTGGCGCTGTGCGCGCTGTCCGAGCCGAGGAAGAATTCGTCAGTGGCGGCCAGCTGCGCATCAATGTTTTCCAGTTGATTCATTGCGTGACGAAAACGCGCGGCCCCGACGATGCCCTTGGTGTACCAGGAGATGTGCTTGCGCGCGATCCTGACGCCGGTGTCCTCACCATAGAAACTGTACAGATCGGCGAGGTGGGCGCGCAGGATGGCGTGGATCTCGGTAAAAGTCGGCGCTGGCGGGACGGCACCGGTAGCGAGGAAATGTTCGATTTCGCGAAACAGCCAGGGTTTCCCCTGAGCAGCGCGGCCGATCATAATGCCGTCGGCTTGCGTGTAGTCGAGCACGGCTTTGGCTTTTTGCGGCGTCGTGATGTCACCGTTGGCGATGACCGGAATCCTCACCTGTGACTTCACCAGCGCGATGGTTTCGTATTCCGCTTCACCCATGTACTGGTCGGCGCGCGTGCGGCCGTGGATGGCGATGGCGCGGATGCCGCATTCTTGTGCAATGCGGGCAATCGTCGGGGCATTCTTGTTGGTGTGGTTCCAGCCGGTGCGAAACTTGAGCGTTACCGGTGTCTCCGGCACGGCGGCCACCACGGCCTCGAGAATCTTTGCCACCAGAGATTCGTTCTGCATCAAGGCGGAGCCGGCCATGACGTTGCAGACCTTCTTGGCCGGGCAGCCCATGTTGATATCGACGATCTGAGCGCCGCGCTCGACGTTGTAACGTGCAGCTTGCGCGAGCAAATCCGGATCTGCGCCGGCGATCTGCACCACGATCGGATCGACTTCGCCGGTGTGATCGGCCCGGCGGCGTGTCTTGGCGCTGCCATAGAGCAGTGAGTTCGAGGTAACCATCTCTGACACCGCCAGCCCCGCGCCGAGTTTCTTGCACAACTGGCGAAACGGCCGATCCGTCACCCCGGCCATGGGCGCGACGAACAGGTTATTGCGCAGCGTGAAGCCGAGGTAGTTCATGGACGGGCGAATGCGGAGAGAAGAAGGAGTACGATTTTAACGCTTACCAACTGCGTGCGCCGAACATCATGCGGCGCGCCAGAAAGGAGCGAACGGGCGGAAGCAGGTCGAGGGTCAGCAGGCCGGCACCGCGCAGGTGGCGCAGCGGTGCGAGGTTGTTGGAGAACAGTCGCACCAGTCCGTCGGTGAATCCCACCGTCGTTACGCGGTCGATGCGACGACCGGCAGCGTAGCGTGCCAGCAGTTGCGCAGCGCCCGGATCGACGGCATCGGTGAGCGTGTCGGCCAGTTCGATAATGTCGCGCAGTGCCAGGTTAAAGCCCTGGCCGGCAACCGGGTGCAGGGTCTGCGCGGCATTGCCGATCCAGACTTCCCGGCCGACGACGGGTTGTTGCCTGACGCGCAGGCCAAGCGGGTAGATGAACCGTCGGCTGACTGATGTCAGCCGTACGCGCTTGCCGAAACGATCTTGCAGCAATGCGAGGAACGCAGCGTCATCGCAGGCCGCGATGGCATCACTATCGGCAGCCGGGCAAGTGAGAACCACGGCATAGGCATCATTGCA
>CAIYZZ010000490.1 GCA_903930805.1 uncultured Rhodocyclaceae bacterium
ACCCAATACATCGCCCTCCTGGTTTGGCCTGCCCCTCACCCTGCGCCCGGAGGCTGGCATCAATCGCCCCGACCTCCTCAAGTATCTCGAAGGGCATCGCATCGGCACCCGTCTGCTCTTTGCCGGCAACATGACGCGGCAGCCCTACTTCGCAGACCGCCACTTCCGGATTGCCGGGAAGCTCGACAATACCGACCGGGTAATGAACAACACGTTCTGGCTCGGAGTGTATCCGGGGCTGGGCGAAGCCCAACTGGATTTTGTTGCTGGTCGTTTGAAAACGTTTTTTGGCACCAACTGGGAATGAATTAACTAGAGATCATATTTGAGCACTTGATATATTATTGTTAATATAAGCGCTCTTATGGGAACATTTGATCTACTGACTCCGGAAGAAATATGCCACGAACTTGGTCAGCGTTGCCGCATCTTGCGTTTAGGGGCAAATTTGAGCCAGAGAGAGCTGGCGGCGCGCATCGGCACCTCGCTTTCTTCCATTCGCCGCCTCGAATCTCAAGGACAGGGAACACTTGAGCTTCTGGTACGAATTACCCAAGTCCTGCAACTTGCCTCCCACCTGGAAAACCTGCTGGTCCTGCCCGTATTCAGCATCGCTGATGCCGAACAGGCGGTGCGCTCAAGCGAACGCCTGCGTGCAACACCTGCGCATAGGCGGAAGAAACCGGCGTGAAAAAACTGCACGTCATCTACGCTGGCTGGGGGGAATGCTGGAAGCTTGGCACCCTGGCAGACACCGGCCAAAGAATTCTCTTCGAATACGCCCCCGAAGCCCGCCAGCAGGGCCTGGAACTTTCGCCCTTGCACGCACCGCTCAACCATGTCGGGGCTATATCAGGCCAACCCTTTTTCATGGGACTGCCGGGCTTGATCGCCGATGCCCTGCCGGACGGCTGGGGCCTGCTACTGATGGACCGCACCTTCCGCCGTGCGGGCCGCAAACCGGAAGAAATCTCCCCCCTTGATCGTCTCGCTCTCGTCGGCGAACGTGCCATGGGCGCATTGACATTCGAACCCGCCGACGAAATATCCCCGGCACAGGACGAACTGGATCTGGAGCAACTGGCCAGGGAAACCGCGATGGTGCTTGCAGACCAACAAGATACTGATGCCGACCAGGCCCTCCTGCACCTTCTACAGTTAGGTGGGTCACCCCAAGGGGCGCGACCAAAGGTGCTGGTTAATTTCGACTCAATCACCGGAAAAATCAATTGCGAAAATTACCCTGCCGGCGGAGAGCCTTGGCTTGTGAAATTTCCCGCCAGCGGCGAGAACCGCGATGCGTGCGCCATCGAGGCGCTTTATGCCCGTCTGGCAGCCCATTGCGGCCTGGAGATTCCCTCCTCCCGTTTCTTTGATCTTCGCGGACAGCACAGTGCTTTCGGCGTAAAGCGCTTCGACCGCGATGGCCACTTGCGCATACCGCTGCACAGCCTTTCGGGCGCCCTACATATCGACTATCGCTTGCCGACCCTCGATTACGAGATGCTGTTGCGCCTCACACGCCGGCTTACGGGTGACGAACGTGAAGTCGGCAAGGCTTTCGAACGTTGCGTATTCAATGTGCTTACGCATAATCGTGATGATCACAGCCGTAATTTTGCCTTTCGTCTTGACCGGCGGAGGGACTGGCAACTCGCCCCGGCTTTCGATCTGACTTTCAATGAAGGGCCACGTGGCCAGCATTTCACCACCATCGTCGGTGAAGGCATGGCTCCCTCGCGCGAACACCTGCTCGAACTTGCCCGCCGCGGCGGCATACCCACCCAGCAGGCCAAGATGATCATGGATCGACTGTGTGAAGGAATGAATGCCCTGCCGGCACTGGCAATAGACCTGCCGATTCGCAAAAGCAGGCTCGCCGCATTGCGCAAGGTACTTGAGGAAGATCGACGGCGGGTAGCGGGCACAGATCAACCTCCAAAACGGAGCAAAGCATGAGCCAGCGGCACCTGATCTTCGACCTCGACGGCACTCTGGTCGACTCAGCCCCTGCCATCCTAGCCGGATTCCATGCAGTACTCCGCCAAGCCGAGCTGACCCCGGTGTTGCCGCTCGGCGAGCACCTGATCGGCCCCCCTTTGCTGGCTACTTTGGCGCGCATTACAGGTTCATCCGACCCTGCCCTGTTGCAATCGCTCGCCGACAGTTTCAAGGCCTACTACGACACGGAAGGCATCGGCCTCACCCAGCCCTATTCAGGCGTTGATGCAGCACTGCAACAGCTTGGCAAGAAAAACCTGCATCTGCACCTCGCCACCAACAAGCGCTGGTTGCCAACCCAACGCATCCTGGATCAACTGGCGTGGTCGCCACTATTCTCTTCTGCGTATGCTCAGGACAAGAAACAACCCGCCTATGCCAACAAGACGGCAATGCTCGCCGATCTTCTGGCTGCCGAAAACATCGCCCCGGCATCGGCTGCCTATGTCGGCGACACGCCAGAAGACGGTCAGGCTGCCGCCGCGAATGGCCTTGCTTTCATTGCGGTTGATTGGGGCTACGGAAATTTCGATAATTGGGCAGGCGCAAGCCGCTGGATGCGGATATCCTCCCGTTCCGACCTGCTACAGGCTTCATTTTTGCTTCTAAACGACTGACAGAATCAACACAAGGATTTGGCGGAATGATGCAAAAGATTCCCGACCGGCTTTTCGTCCTGGAGATGGCCAACAACCATATGGGCGACATCGAACACGGCTTGGCGGTCATTCGCGCCTTCGGCGAGATCTGCCGTGCATTCCCGTACCGCTTTGCCTTCAAGCTCCAATATCGGGATCTGGATACCTTCATCCACCCTGCCGCAAAGAACCGGGACGACATCAAATACGTCAAGCGCTTCTCGGAAACCCGCTTGAGTCGGGCCGATTTCGATCGACTGGTCGCCAAGATGCGCAGCAACGGTTTTCTTGCCATGTCGACGCCTTTCGACGAGCCGTCGGTCGATGTCATCGAAGCCCAGAATCTCGACTTCATCAAGATCGCCAGTTGTTCCTTCACCGACTGGCCGTTGCTGGAGCGCATCGCGCATAGCGAAAGGCCGATCATCGCCTCGACAGCCGGTGCCAACCTGGAAGAAATGGATCGGGTCGTCAGCTTCCTCATGCACCGTAACAAGGAATTCGCCATCCTGCACTGTGTCGGCGAATATCCCACCGCAGAAAAAGACATGCACCTGTCGCAGATCGACTTTCTGCGCGGTCGCTATCCCGGCGTCCGGATCGGGTTTTCCACGCACGAAAACCCGGACAACACCGACATCATCAAGCTCGCCATCGCCAAGGGTGCCAGCATTTTTGAAAAGCACGTCGGCCTGCCCACCGAGCGCTACGCGCTCAACAACTATTCGGCCAGCCCGGAACAAGTTCGCGCCTGGTTGCAGGCAGCGGTGGATGCGGAAACTGTTTGCGGCGTTGGCGATGCGCGCCTGCCACCTAACCCGCGCGAAACCGCCAGCCTGCGCTCGCTGCGACGCGGCGTATTTGCCCGTCGCCCCGTCACCGCCGGCCAGATACTCCAGCCACACGACATCTACTTCGCCTTCCCGCCCGTCGATGGACAGTTCACCGCCAACGACTGGTCGAAATATGCCGTCTTCACGGCACGCACCCATATCGCAGCCGACGCCCCGATCACCCCGGATAATGCCGACCAGCAGGACCAGCGCACCAAGATCTGGGAAATCGCCCTGCGGGTCAAGACCATGCTTGACGAAGCCCGCATCGTGGTGCCCGGCAGTGCCGACCTGGAAATTTCGCACCACTATGGCCTTGACGCATTCGAACAAACCGGCCTGGTTCTCATCACGATCGTCAATCGAGGCTACTGCAAAAAACTGCTGGTCAGCCTGCCCGGGCAGGCGCATCCCGAGCAGTGGCACAACGAAAAGGAAGAAACCTTCCACATTTTGAGCGGCGAAGTCCACCTGCAACTGGATGGCAAGCAGCACATCTGCAAGACCGGCGACGTGATTACCGTGGAACCCGGCGTACGCCACGCCTTCGTCTCACCGACCGGCGCAGTGATCGAGGAAATTTCGACCACGCATATCACCAACGACTCCTTCTACAGCGATGAACGCATCAACCAGAACAAGGCACGCAAGACCCTGCTGACCTACTGGATGGTTTGACAGCCATGCGCGTCGCCGACTACCTGATGTCTCGCCTCGCCGATCTCGGCATTGAGGAAATATTCCTTCTGCCCGGCGGTGGTGCCATGTACCTGAACGACGCGCTTGCCTGCGAGAAGCGCATTCATCCCGTTCCCTGCCACCATGAGCAAGCCTGCGGCATCGCGGCGGAAGCCTGGGGACGCGTCAAAGAAAACTTCGGCGTCTGCATGGTGACTACGGGACCCGGCGCTACCAATGCAATCACCCCCGTTGCCGGTGCCTGGATCGAATCCATTCCCATGATGGTCATATCCGGTCAGGTAAAACGGGCAGACCGACTGAACGGCCGCCCACTGCGCCAGGGCGGCGTACAGGAGGTCGATATCGTGCCGATGGTGAAATCGATTACCAAGTACGCCGTTGCCCTCGACGATCCGCAAAGGGTTCGGTATCACTTCGAGCGAGCGCTGCACGAAATGAAGGATGGCCGGGCCGGGCCGGTATGGCTCGACGTTCCACTGGACGTGCAAGCCGCGCCAATCGACCCCGACACGCTTGAAGGCTTCCAACCGGATCCGGCACCTACAAAATCACTCGCCGCGATCGGCGCACAAGTCATGGCACTGATCGCCGGTGCCGAACGTCCCCTGATCCTGGCCGGCCATGGCATTCGCCTGTCCGGCGCGGCAAAGTGTTTTGCCGACTTGCTCGAACGACTGCAAATCCCTGTGGCAACCACCTGGAATGCACTTGATCTGTTGCCATGGGATCACCCGCTCAATGTCGGCCGCCCCGGCGTCGTTGCCCTGCGCGGCCCGAATTTTGCCGTCCAGAACTGTGATCTGCTGATCTCGATCGGCTGCCGGCTCGACAACATCATCACCGCTTACAATCCCCACGGATTCGCCCGCGCTGCCAAGAAAGTCATTGTCGATGTCGATGTCAACGAAATCGACAAACTGGACATGGCGATCGACCTGCGCATTGTCGCCAATGCTAAGGATTTCATCGATGCCCTGTCACAGCAACCCATCACCCCTGTCAAGACAGCGGCCTGGATAAAGCGCTGCGCCGACTGGAAGCAACACTATCCTGTCAATGACGGCCAGCCGTTTCCTGCCAATGGGCCCATCAGCCATTACCACTTCGTTTCAGCACTGTCCGATGCGATTCCGTCCGATACCCTTGTAAGCACCGGCAGTTCTGGCCTTGCTGTTGAAGTTTTTTACACGGTATTCCGTAACAAGTCAGGCCAGCGTGTATTTCTCACCTCGGGACTGGGGTCGATGGGCTACGGCCTTCCTGCAGCTATCGGGGCCTGTTTGTCCAATGGCAGAAAACCCATGGTCGCTATCGAAAGCGATGGCAGTCTGCAATTGAACTTGCAAGAACTGGCGACGCTGGTTGCACAGCAATTGCCAATCACGTTGATCGTGATGAACAACGCCGGCTATGCCTCCATCCGCAACACGCAACGCAATTATTTCCAGGGCCGTTATCTTGGCACGGGGCCCGAAGCCAACCTGATGCTTCCCGATCTTGAAAAGCTTGCCGCAACGTATGGCCTGCCTTTCATGCGGATCGAAGATGCCGGTGCGCTTGGCAATCTGACAATGGCCCTCGCAGTACCACGACTGCAAATCATCGATGTACGGCTGATCCCCAACGAAACACTTGCGCCCAAGGTTGCCGCAATTCCTCAAGACGATGGCGGCATGCTTTCCATGCCGCTCGAAGACATGTCGCCGCTACTACCGCTTGAATGCCTCAAAAATGAAATGCTCATCCCGCTTCTGGATGCCTCGCTTCTCGCCAGAAAAGTCGGCGCTGGCGGGACGGCAAAGTAGCTGAAGGCTCGGCCGGAGAAAAATGCCATGCCATCAATCAATAGACCGGGGTTCCTTGATGGGCTCAGTGAGAACCTTCAGCTTAGCCTGAGCAATTCACTACGTGATCTTTGGTGTCACACCTCAACAGCATTGGAGGGTAACAGCCTCTCTCTCGGTGATACCCAATTCATTCTTGATGAAGGCTTGACGATCTCAGGGAAACCACTCAAGGATCACAATGAAATCCACGGCCATGCGCGAGCTATCGAGCTGATCTATGCAATGCTCGACAAGGCCAAGATTACAGAACAAGATATTTTTTTACTGCACAAAGCAGTCATTACCGAACAGGTTTCAGATATTTACCAGCCGATTGGCGCATGGAAGACCGAAGCCAACTACGCCAACTATGTCAGCCAGTCGGGCAAACCCGCATTGAGGGAGTATCCATCACATCTGGCAACACCGGGATTGATGCAGCAATGGCTGGAAAAGTGCAACAGCGCGTTTCAGAAAACAAAATCGAAAGATGCCGCCTGCGCCGCTTATGCGGAATTGCATCTTGAGTTCGTAACCATCCACCCCTTCTTTGATGGTAATGGGCGCATGGCCCGGTTGGTCGCCAACTTGCCGGTCCTCAAGGCGGGATATCCGCCAATCATCATCCCGAAGGAAGATCGGAAGCGATATCTCGAAACCGTTTCAGCCTATCAGGAATCGATTCCAAACCTCGCTGGCCTGAAGGATTTGAGTACCCTGCCTGCCCTCGATGCCTTTTGTACCCTTTGTGCGGGGTATTGGACTAATACGATGCATCTTGTCGAGACTGCGCGCCAGATGCAGGCTGGTCAAGCAACACCGCGATGATCCGACAAGGCTAGGTAGCGCTGGCAAAGGCTGTAGCGGGGCAGCGATGTGTACCGGTCAATTCCCTGCCCCAGAGCCCAACAACCATCAATATTCCCCGAGCATCTTATCCGCAGCGCCTAGGCAAAGCAGGCTACTCAATCAGAATTCGTGTCTGACTTGGCAGGCAACACTCGCCGAAGTGCTCTCGCCCGCTTCCATAAAACTGCCTTGGGAATGTTCATTGCCATAGCCTTCAGGCAGCGATCCATCCAATCATGGCGCGTTTGCAATCGGCCAATCTGGCCGGCGACAATTAGGGTGACCGGTCGGTGACAACTATCTTGGCCGGTTGGACCTTAAGCCGGGAAGGACCGGAAGCGAGGGATACAGTGATCTCCTGACGACAAACGTAAGGAGG
>CAIYZZ010000491.1 GCA_903930805.1 uncultured Rhodocyclaceae bacterium
ATGACCGTCCAGGCGGCGAACGGCAACTCCCCTGACTCGCTGATGAAATACGGCTACGAATTCGAACGCCGGGCCTTCGGTACCCTACGCATCGAATTCTAAACGGCCATGCTCCGTCGCCTCCTCATCGTCTGGTTTGTGGCTATGAATTTAGCATTGCCAGTGGCAGCGGCGGAGCGTCTCTGGGTGGCGCTGGCGGACGAGGGCGATCCTTATGCCGAGGTGGCAGCAGTGATACAGCAGGAACTCGGTGGCAAGGTGAATGTGAGGATTGGGCACTGGCAAACGCTACTTGAAGAAAAAACCGCCCCCCCCTATCTGCTGGTAACGGTCGGTATCGCGGCAATTGATGGATTGTTGGAAAGGCTTTCCGGGATGGGTGACGGATGGTCGCATGTTCCCGTGCTGGCGACCCTGATTCCCCGGGTTGTCTTCGATGCACGCCAGGCATCTCCCGCCCTTGGACGGCGCCCATTTTCCGCGGTTGTACTTGATCAACCGCTGGGGCGACTGCTGGCATTAATCAAACGGGCATTGCCGGACCACCCCAGGGTGGGCATTCTGCCCGGTCAGCATGTGTCTGCGCTAATAGAAGATCTAAAGAAGGAGGCAGGGCTACACCAGCTAAAGCTTGTGGTTGGGCCGTACATCGGGGCATCCAAGGACATCTCTCCTTCGCTGAAGCCGACGCTGGAAGAATCCGACGTGATCCTCGCCCTGCCGGAGCCCATCGTCTATAACGCGGCCAGCCTGCAATATATTTTGCTGACGAGCTATCGTGCCCATATCCCCCTCGTGGCCTATTCGGCCGCTGCCGTCAAGTCCGGGGCAGTGTTAGCCCTGTACTCGACACCAGACCAGATGGCCCGGCGCGCCATAGAGATGATCCAGACCTGGCAGGTGAAGCACAAATTGCCATTGCCGCAGTTTCCACGTGAGTTTCGGGTTGGCAGAAATACCAGAGTTGCCGCCTCTCTCGGGCTGGTGATTGATGATCCCGCCGTCATCGAGAAAGAGTTGCAGCGACTGGAGGGAGATCAGTGATGCAGTTCCCCCTGAGTTTCCGTAACTGATCGGAGCGGGAATAACTTCAACGCGAAGCTGCCAAAGTCGCAATCGCCGGCTGAAACGGTAATTTCTGAGCTATGACAAAACCCTACCCGCTCTGCACCCTCGCTCCCGAGCGCATATTGCTTGCATATGAAGTCGGGATCGAAGAGGTAGTGTGCCGCCACTGCGGAAAACCGCGCATCTCCGTTTTCAGCTTTTCAATACTGCCCTGATCTGCTCCAGCGTCGAGGGATCATCGATGGTGGTCAGGTCGCCCGGATCGCGGCCTTCTGCCAAAGCTTGAATCGAGCGGCGGAGCATTTTTCCGGAACGTGTCTTGGGCAAGCCAGTGACAAAATGAACATGCTTGGGCCGGGCAATGGCACCCAGGATGCCATCGACGGTTTTCTTGACCTCGGCTTCGAGCGCGGCACGCAACTCCGGCGTGGCAATCCTGGCAGCATCCTTGACCACGGCAAACGCCATCGGCTCCTGGCCTTTCAACTGATCATTCACACCCACCACGGCAACCTCGGCAATCGCCGAGTGCGCCTGTATGGCCTCTTCGATCTCACGTGTGCCGAGACGGTGGCCGGCAACGTTGATGACGTCGTCGGTACGCCCGAGGATGAAGTGGTAACCCTCATCGTCCTTGATGCCCCAGTCGAATGAGGAGTACACCAGCGGGTCCTTGAACAGGCTGAAATAGGTGCTGACGAAACGATCGTCCTGCCCCCAGACGGTCGAGAGGCAGCCCGGCGGCAGCGGCGGCACGACACCGACGATGCCTTTCTCGTTGGCGTCGCACTCACTGCCATCCTCGCGGAAGATCTTGAGGTTGTAGCCATACACCGGAAAACTTGGCGTCCCGAACTTGATCTTGGTGTCTTCGACGCCGCGCACGGTGGAGAGCATGGGCCAACCAGTTTCGGTCTGCCAGTAGTTATCAATCACCGGCAGGTCCAACTCACCCATGATCCATTCGTGGGTCGGTTGATCGAGCGGTTCGCCGGCGAGAAACAGATGCTTGAGTGAGGAAAGGTCGTATTTCTTGAGGAAGGCCGGATCATGCTTTTTGAGCACGCGGATCGCAGTCGGTGCCGAGAACATCACATCAACCTTGTACTTCTCGACGATCTGCCACCAGATACCGGCATCAGGACGTAGTGGCGTACCTTCGTACATCACGGTCGCCATACCGGCGATCAGCGGACCATAGACGATATAGCTGTGCCCAACCACCCAGCCGATATCCGAGGTGGAAAACATCGTTTCACCGGCAAAGCCCGTATAGATGTGCTTCATCGAGGCGGCTAGCGCGACGGCATAGCCACCGGTATCACGCTGCACACCCTTCGGCTTGCCGGTAGTACCCGAGGTATAGAGGATGTAGGACGGCTCGGAGGATTCCATCCACTCACAGGGCACATCGGCATTCATGTACTGGGCGCGCAGGGTGGCGTAATCGACATC
>CAIYZZ010000492.1 GCA_903930805.1 uncultured Rhodocyclaceae bacterium
CGCGCGCTGGCACTCGAACCTGAGCTATTGCTGCTCGACGAACCGACCGCCGGCCTCGACCCAGACCGCTCCGACAGCTTTGTGCGACTGACACGCATGCTGGGCGAAGAGCTTGGCCTCACGGTTGTATTGGTAACTCACGATCTCGACACCCTGGCGGCGCTGGCCACGCGCGTCGCCGTGCTCGCGGAACAGCGCATCCTCGCCTATGGCACGATCGACGAGATCGTGAGTTTCGATCATCCATTTACCCGCAACTTTTTCCACTCCGTGCGCGGCCAGCGCGCCCTTGCCCATGCCCACTGAGATCTGACATTATGGAAAACCGTTCGCATGCCCTGATGGCAGGTCTGTTTACTGTTATTTTTTTGCTGGTTTCGGCGCTGGCGCTCTGGTGGTTTACCGGTACGCGTGAGTTGACGCACACCTACATCCTCGAAACGCGCGGCAACGTCACCGGTCTCAACAACGAGGCCCAGGTGCGTTACCGGGGCATCCGTGCCGGCAAGGTGACCAGCATCGCGCCCGATGCGCTCGATCCTGGTCTGCTGCTCGTCGAGATATCGCTGGGTCGCCAATACCGGCTGACGGACAAGACCGTGGCGAAGCTCAACTATCAGGGCATCACCGGTCTGGCCTACGTCATGCTGGAAGAAGACAGCACGGGCGACCAGGGACGGGCGCTCGATACTGCGGCTGCGACGCATCCCCACATCGCGATTCAGCCGGGACTGTTCGATACGCTCGGCAGCAAGGCCGGCGACATCGCCACTCAGGTGGCCGCGTTGTCAGAGCGGCTCAATCGCCTGCTCGATGAGCGCAACACGCGCAACATCGCGCGCACGCTCGACAATCTGGCGACCGCGTCCGATGGGCTGAGAGAGTTGCCCCAGTTGATGGCGTCTCTGCGGTCTGCCTTGTCAGATACCAATCTGAAGAATCTGCAGGCGCTGCTGGCCCATCTCGAAAAAACCGCTGGCGCAGCGGCACCGCTGACGGCAGAGGTTCGTACGCTGGTGGCAACCATGACAACCCTGGCGCAGCGCTTTGATCGTCTGGCCGTCAGTGTGAGTGGCGTCGGCGACCGTCTCAACGCCGAGACCCTGCCGCGTGTGGAAACCCTGATGACCGAAGTGTCCGCCGCGACACGTCGTCTTGACCGTCTGCTCGATACTCTCAACGATACCCCGCAAGCCTTGATTTTCGGGACCCAGCCCGCCAAGCCGGGTCCCGGAGAGGCCGGCTTCAGCGCCCCCCAACGGATGGAGTGAGCCCATGTACAAAATCGTTAGCGTTTTCCTGAGTGCTTTTCTGCTAACGGGCTGCGTCGGTAATCCGCCGCGCCAGTCTGAAATCGCCCTTTACGATCTGGGCGACGTTTCAGGTGCCTGGGCTGCACCGGGTTTCCCGATTGCCGCTGTCGAGGTGAGCGCCAGTTCCTGGCTGGATTCATCGGCCCAGATCTATCGTCTGGCCTATGCCGATGCCTTGCGCCGTCAGTCCTATACGCACAGTCGCTGGGCTGCTCCACCGGCCGAATTGCTGGAGCGCTTCCTGCAGCGGCGCATCGTCTTCGGTCAGCCTGATTTCACCGGCCCGGGCTGCCGCCTGAGCCTGACGCTCGACGAACTCGAACAGCGTTTTGACACGCAGCAGACGAGCAAGATCGTACTGGAAGCGCGCGCCACCCTGTTGCCATTGCATGGCGATGCCATCCTGTCGAAGCGCAGCTTCCTGATCCAGCAGCCGGCGTCAAGCCCAGATGCCAAGGGTGGAGTGCTGGCAACGCGGGCGGCAGCCGATGCCTTGGCGGGCGAGATGGCGCAATGGCTGGGTAGTGTGGCGCGCGAGCGGCCGCAGGCGGTTGCCATCTGCAAGGGGGCATAAAAGTCGGCGCTGGCAGGACGGCGTGTGCAAGAATTGTCGCGCGCGCGACAACGCGGCCGGCGGCAAGGCAGTAGATTCACCTGAACGTATCTGAGGAGTCTCTCCATGAAAATTCTGGTCCCGGTCAAACGGGTGATCGATTACAACGTCAAGGTTCGCGTCAAGGCCGACCAGACTGGCGTTGAGCTCGCCAACGTCAAGATGGCGATGAACCCGTTCGACGAGATCGCCGTGGAAGAGGCCATGCGGCTGAAGGAGGCGGGCATCGCCACCGAGGTGATTGCCGTTTCCTGCGGTACGACTGCCTGCCAGGAGCAGTTGCGCACGGCGCTGGCGCTGGGTGCGGATCGTGCCATCCTGGTCGAGACAGATGCTGCACAGGCTGAGTGTTTACAGTCGCTGGCTGTGGCGAAACTCCTCAAGGCCGTGTGTGACAAGGAACAGCCGGGGCTGGTGTTGCTCGGCAAACAGGCCATCGACGACGATGCCAACCAGACCGGCCAAATGCTCGCCGCCCTGATGGGCTGGCCGCAGGCGACATTCGCCTCGAAAGTGGTGCTTGCCGACGGTCGCGCTACTGTGACCCGGGAAATCGACGGTGGCCTCGAAACACTGTCGATGAAGTTGCCGGCCGTGGTAACCACCGATTTGCGCCTCAATGAGCCGCGCTACGCAACGTTGCCGAACATCATGAAGGCGAAAAAGAAACCGATGGATGTGTTGAAACCGGCCGAGTTGGGTGTCGATATCGTGCCGCGCCTGACGACGCAGAAAGTCGTTGAGCCCGCCAAGCGCCAGGCCGGTGTCAAGGTTGCCGATGTCGCCGAGTTGGTGGCCAAACTCAAGAACGAAGCGAAGGTGATCGCATGAGCATTCTCGTTATTGCCGAACACGGCAACACCGCGCTGAAGGCGGCCACCTTCAATACCGTTGCCTGCGCTGTGAAGATCGGTGCGCAGTTGGGTGCTGAAATTCATGTACTGGTCGCCGGTGCCGGTTGTGCTGCTGCCGCTCAGGCTGCCACCACGCTCGCGGGCGTGACAAAGGTCAAGCTGGCCGATGCGCCGCATTACGCCGACCAGACCGCCGAGAATCTTGCCGCGCTGCTGGTCGCCAATGCGGCCGGTTACACGCACATCCTTGCCCCGGCGACCACCTTCGGCAAGAATCTGTTGCCGCGCGTCGCCGCCTTGCTTGACGTGGCACAGATCTCCGAAATCTGCGGCGTCGACTTCACCGACACCTCATTTTCAACATTTGTTCGGCCTATCTACGCCGGCAACGCGCTGGCCACGGTCAAATCCGTTGACCCGGTAAAAATCATCACCGTGCGCACCACGGCCTTCGATGCCGTTGGGCAGGGCGGTAGTGCTCCCGTGGAGGCTATTGCCGCCGGCCCCGATCTCGGCTTGACGCAACTGGTCGGTCGCGAGCTGACCAAGTCGGTGCGTCCCGAACTTGGCGCGGCCAAGGTCATCGTTTCGGGCGGACGCGGGCTGGCTTCGAGTGAGAACTATCATGCGCTGCTCGAACCGCTGGCCGACAAGCTGAATGCCGCGCTGGGCGCCTCGCGCGCGGCGGTCGATGCCGGTTTCGTGCCGAACGACTATCAGGTCGGCCAGACCGGCAAGATCGTCGCGCCACAACTTTATATTGCCATCGGCATCTCCGGCGCCATCCAGCATCTGGCGGGCATGAAGGACAGCAAGGTGATCGTCGCGATCAACAAGGATGCCGATGCGCCGATCTTCCAGGTCGCTGACTACGGTCTGGTCGGCGACTTGTTCCAATTGGTGCCGGAGCTGACGGCGGCCGTTTAGCGCGATGAACTTTCCCGACGGCCTCTTCAGCGACGCCTGGGCCTTCGGGGCCATCTTGCCGTATGTCCTGTTGCTGTTGTGGGCCGTGCGAACAGCCCCTTGGCGACGGCTGGCGGAAAATCCGCACGATGGCGGGCAGATGAGCGTCTGGATGGGGACCATCGTCGTGCTGACGCTGGTCTGGAGCATGAAGGCCGGCGTCAGGCCGGGGCTGAACCTGCACATGCTCGGTGTTACCGCCTTCACGTTGATGTTCGGCCGGCAGTTGGCGCTGATTGGTCTCTCTGTGGTACTGGCCGCCGTCACTTTCAATGCCTCGCTCAAAGGTGTCGACGCCTGGCAAGCCTTTGCCTTGAATGCGCTGGCGCTGGTGGTTTTTCCGGTATTCGTGGCGCATGTCATCCTGCGGTGTGTCGAACGTTGCCTGCCGGCGCATATTTTTGTCTATATTTTCGTTGCCTCATTTTTCGGCGCGGCGGTCAATGTCTTTGCCACCGGTGCCCTGACGACCTTGCTGCTGTGGCTTTCAAACGCTTACACTGCCGAGTTGCTGCTGGCCGAATACTTGCCGTTCTATGTGTTGATGGGCTTCTCCGAGGCCTGGCTCAACGGTGCGGCCATCACGCTGATGGTCGTGTATTGTCCGCACTGGGTCGGCAGCTTCGATGACCGGCGCTATCTCTGGCAGAAAAAATAAAGGAATTTCCGCAATGATCTACACTGCACCGCTGCAGGACATGCAATTCGTGCTGAACGAACTCGCCGGCCTTGATCAGGTGTCCCAATTGCCCGGTTGCGAGGAGGCGGCCCCTGACGTTGTGGAGGCGATCCTCGAAGAAGCAGGCAAGTTTGCCGGCGGCGTGCTGGCACCGCTCAATCGGGTCGGTGACCTTACCGGAGCAATCTGGCAGGACACTGCAGTGATCATGCCGGCCGGCTTCGGCGATGCCTACCGGCAGTTCGTGCAAAACGGCTGGAACGGACTTGACTGCAACCCCGAGTTCGGTGGCCAGGGTTTGCCGCGCCTCGTTTCGGCGGCCGTGCGTGAGATGTGGAAGTCGGCGAATCACGCGTTTTCGCTGTGCCATATGCTGACGAGCGGTGCCATCGAAGCGCTGGAATTGTGCGGCACGCCGGAGCAAAAGCAACAGTACCTGCCTAAGATGGTCTCGGGCGAATGGACCGGCACCATGAACATCACCGAGCCGCAGGCGGGTTCCGACCTTGCCGCCATCCGTTCGCGCGCCGAACCGCAGGCCGACGGCTGTTTCAAAGTGTTCGGCCAGAAGATATTCATTACCTACGGCGAGCACGACATGGTGGAGAACATCATCCACCTCGTGCTGGCGCGTACGCCGACTGCACCGCCCGGCGTCAAGGGTATTTCACTATTCGTCGTACCTAAATTCCTTGTGAATACCGATGGATCACTGGGCACGCGTAACGATGCGTATTGCGTCTCCATCGAACACAAGCTCGGCATTCACGCCAGCCCCACCAGCGTGATGAGTTTTGGCGACCACGGAGGCGCCACGGGCTATCTCGTCGGCAAGGAGAACGAGGGTCTCAAGTACATGTTCATCATGATGAACTCGGCGCGCTATGCCGTCGGCCTCGAAGGTCTGGGCATTGCCGAGGCGAGCTACCAGCATGCGTTGTCGTACGCGAAGGAACGTGTGCAGAGCCGCGCCATCGAAGGTTCGGCAGAGTCGGTGGCCATCGTGCAACATCCCGATATCCGCCGCATGCTGATGCTGATGAAGTCGCAGACCGAGGCGATGCGTGCGCTGGCCTATGTCGTCGCCGCCGCCCACGACATCGCGCTCCATCACGCCGACGCGACGGAGCGACAAAGGAACCAGGCCTTTGTCGACCTGATGACGCCCGTGGTGAAGGGCTGGATCACCGAGACCGGCAACCAGATCGCCTACCTCGGTGTGCAGGTGCACGGCGGCATGGGCTTCATCGAGGAGGCCGGCGCCGCGCAGTTCATGCGCGATGCGCGTATCACGACGATCTACGAAGGCACCACCGGCATACAGGCGAACGACCTGATCGGCCGCAAGATCGCCCGCGAGGGCGGGGTGACGCTCAAGTGGGTGCTGGCACAGATGCAGGCCACCCAGGCCGAACTGGCTGCTGTCAATGATGCCGACTGCCAATCCATCGCGGCGGCGTTGGCCGGTGGTATAGCTGCCGTCACCGCAGCTGGCGATTACATCGTGGCGCAATACGGGGTCAATGTGCGCGAGGTAGCGGCGGGCGCCGTGCCTTTCCTGCGTTTGGTGGGCATTGTTTCCGGCGGCTGGATGATGGCGCGCGCGGCGCTGGTGGCAAATGAAAAGCTTGGCGCGGACGGGACGGCGGCCGCAAAAGTCGGCGCTGGCGGGACGGCGTTTTACTCAGCGAAGATTAAAACCGCGCGCTTCTATGCCGATCATGTGTTGAACGAGGCTGCCGGGCTGGCACGTGAGATCGTTTCTGGCGGTGCCAGTGCTTTGTCTTTGTCCGAAGATCAATTCTGAAGACAATTCCGCCAGACTGCTACACTCCGTTACCATGGAAAAAACTGAACTCTACCGTCGCATTGCCGACGAGGCTGATCGTGGTGAGTTGGTCTTTCCGGCCAGCGCTGAAGTTGAGTTGCGCATCAAGCGTGCGCTGGACGATCCCGACTGTTCCATCGATCAGGCTGCCAAGCTTATCCAGGCCGATCCGCTACTGGCTGCACGTGTGGTGGCGGTCGCGAATTCGGTGGCTTACAACCGTTCGGGACGTGAAATCACCGATGTGCGCCAGTCGGTGGCGCGACTGGGTTTTCGCACGCTGCGCTCACTGACGATGTCTTTGTTGGTCAAGCAGATGTCCGGCCAGTCGGGCGAACCGGCACACAAGGCACTCGCCCAGAAACTCTGGGAACACACCGCGCATGTCGCGGCACTCAGCCATGTGATTGCCCGGCGCGTCACGCATCAAGACCCAGAAACAGCCCTGTTTGCCGGCATCCTGCACGAGGTTGCCGGCTTCTATCTGATTTCGCGTGCCCGCGAAATACCCGAGTTGCTCACCGGTGATCTGTCCGAGTGGCGGGGTAACGGTGAGTCTGTTGTCGGCGCGGCACTGCTGAAAATTCTCGAAGTGCCCGAGGGTGTTGCCACCGCCATCGGCGCCATGTGGGAGGGTTACCTCGCCATACCGCCATCGTCGCTGGGCGACACACTTTTACTGGCCGAAGAATTGGCGCCAGTCGCTTCGCCGCTGTATTGGACGCCGGACGCTGAGAGCGCGGCGGCGGGTAAGCCGCAGATAGAAATGGCTCTCGACGAAGAAACCCTCTCCAGCATTCTCGCCGAGTCGGCCGAGGAAGTGCAGTCCCTGATCAGCGCGCTGAAGTAGTGATAATTGCCTTTATCGATGGTGCCAGCAGGCTCATGCGGAAGCGGCGGCCCTTGATGCCGGTGTCGGTGAGGCTGGCCAAAGCGCGGGCGGCAGCGCGGGGGTCGAGCGCGACATAACAGGTTTCGTCGAAGACGTCGATACGGCCGACCTGATCCTTGTTCAAGCCGGCGACACCGGTCAGTGCACCGAGCAGGTCGCCGGGGCGCAACTTGTCCTTGCGGCCGCCGAGGATGCGCAGGGTCTGCATCGCCGCCGGTGCTGCGGTTGCTGCCGGCGCCAGCGTGGCGAGATCGTCCCAGCGTACCGGGCCGCCCTGCCAGGCTTCGATCAGCTTGAGCCACTTGCGCTCACTCGGTGCGCACAGGGTGAGCGCAAGTCCGACCGGGGCATCGTGGCCGCCGCGCCCGGTTCGGCCGATACGATGAGTATGGATTTCGGTGTCCTTGGCGACATCGACGTTGATCACCGCATCGACGGTGCGAATGTCGAGGCCGCGCGCGGCGACATCGGTGGCGACCAGCACTGCACAGCTGCGGTTGGCGAACTGCACCAGCAGTTCATCGCGTTCGCGCTGCTCCAGCTCACCGTGCATGGCCAGTGCCGCAATCCCTTGCGCGCGCAGTTCGGCAGCCAGTTCGCGACAGTGGATACGGGTATTGCAGAAGGCTAGTGTCGACTCGGGTTGGAAATGCCTGAGCAGTTGTGCCACCGCCGCGTTGCGTTTTTCATGTGCGACGGCGTAGAAGTGTTGCTCGACACGGGTGGCATCCAGCCCGGCAGCCACTTTGAGTTCGGCGGGATGGTTGAGGAAGGCGGCGCTGGCCTTCTGCATGTCATCGGGGTAGGTGGCCGAGAACAGCAGGGTCTGGCGCGTGTCCGGGCAGGCGCGCACGATGCCCTTAATCTCGTCGAAAAAGCCCATGCCGGCCATGCGGTCGGCCTCGTCGAGCACGAGCGTGCGTACATTCGACAAGTCGATGCTCTTGCGGCTCATGTGGTCTTGGATGCGCCCCGGCGTGCCGACGACGATATGCGCGCCGTGGGCCAGCGAGGCGCTCTGCGGCGCCATCGGCGTGCCGCCGCACAGCGTCAGCACCTTGATGTTGTCGGCGTAGCGGGCAACGCGCCGCAATTCCTTGGTCACCTGGTCGGCCAGTTCCCGCGTTGGGCATAGTACTAATGCCTGAATACCAATTTCGGCGGGGTCGAGCCGATGCATGATGCCGATGGCGAACGCCAGCGTCTTGCCGCTGCCAGTGTCGGCCTGGGCGATCAGGTCGCGCCGCTGCAAGATCAGCGGCAGGCTCTGCGCCTGGATCGCCGTCATGTGGCGGTAGCCGAGGCGATCGAGATTGGCGAGCAGCGCCGGCGCCAGCGGCAGGCTGGCAAAGTCGAGTTGGGCCATCCGCTTACATACCCTGGTAGATCGGTCCTTCACCGCCTTGCGGCGTCACCCAGTCAATGTTCTGCCCCGGATCCTTGATGTCGCAAGTTTTGCAGTGCACGCAGTTTTGCGCGTTTATTTGCAAGTGTGGCTGGCCGTCTTCCTCAATGATTTCATACACGCCGGCCGGACAATAGCGTTGTTCGGGGGCGGCGTAGAGCGCGAGGTTGTGGGTGATGGGTACGGCGGCATCCTTTAGTCGCAGGTGGCAGGGTTGGTCTTCTGCGTGGTTGGTATTGGAAAGAAAGACTGAAGACAGGCGGTCGAAGGTGAGCACGCCGTCGGGTTTCGGGTAGTCGATGGGCGCGCACTGGGCGGCGGGTTGCAGCTTGGCATGATCGGCGCTGAGATGGAACGTCCACGGTGCTTTGCCACGCAGTACCTGCTGGTCGATGCCGAACAATACCGAGCCGAGCCACAGGCCGTGATTCATCAGCGGTTTGAAGTTGCGCGCACGCTGTAGTTCGTCGAACAGCCAGGAGGCACGAAACTTTTCCGGGTAGGTCGTGAGTTCATCACCTGCGCGTTTGGCGGCTAACGCTTCGGCGACGGCTTCCGCCGCGAGCATGCCGGACTTGAGTGCGGCATGAGAACCCTTGATGCGCGAGGCGACGAGAAAGCCGGCATCGTCGCCGATAAGCGCACCGCCAGGGAAGATCAGCTTCGGCAGTGCCTGCAGGCCGCCAGAAGTCAGCGCGCGCGCGCCGTAGGCCAGGCGCGTGCCGCCTGCCAGCATCGAACGCAGGGCAGGGTGGGTCTTGAGCCGCTGCATTTCCTCGAAGGGCGAGAGATGCGGATTCTTGTAGCCGAGGCCGACGACGAGGCCGAAGGCAACCAGATGTGGCTGGGTTTCATTCCCGTAGTGGTAGCAGAAGCCGCCTCCGTAGGTGTCGGCAGAGAGCGGCCAGCCGGCGGTGTGCATCACCAGTCCCTTGACGTGCTGCGCTGCGGGCATCTGCCAGAGTTCTTTGATGCCAAGTCCATACACCTGCGGGTCGGCACCCGCGCGCAAGTTGAAGCGCTGTTCGAGCCGTTTGCCCAGGTGGCCGCGACAGCCTTCGGCGAAAAGCGTGTATTTGGCGCGCAGTTCCATGCCCGGCTGAAAGTTGGGGCCAGGCTCACCCTCCTTGCCGATGCCCATGTCCCCCGTGACGACGCCGGCAATGCGGCCATCTTCGTCGATGATGTCGGCACCGGCGAAGCCTGGATATATATCGACGCCGAGCGCCTCGGCCTGCTGGCCGAGCCAGCGGCAGAGGTCGCCGAGGCTGATGACGTAATTGCCGTCGTTGTGGAAGCAACTTGGCAGCAGTGCTGTCGGCAGCCTTGTGCTGCCGTTCGCGGTCAATAACAGGAAGCGATCCTCGCTGACCGGTGTATCGAGCGGGGCGTTGCGCGCCTGCCAGTCGGGGAACAGTTCGTCGAGGGCGCGCGGATCCATTACCGCACCGGAAAGAATGTGGGCGCCGATCTCCGCGCCCTTCTCGATGAGGCAGACGCTGATGGCGGCATCGAGCTGCTTGAGTCGGATGGCGGCTGCCAGTCCTGCCGGCCCGCCTCCCACCACCACGACGTCGAATTCCATCGAATCACGTACCAGTGGTTCCATTGCTTTTCCTCAAGAGGTGGCGACAGTGCATGATTATAATTGGATCACTCAAGTCACTACCCACAAGCCATGGAACATCCACAGCAACTGATTCATACGATGCGCATTCCCGTGCGCTGGGGCGACATGGATGCGCTGGGCCATGTCAATAACACCGTGTATTTCCGCTTTGCCGAGCAGGCGCGCATCGAGTGGCTGGAGTCGCTGGGTATCGCCGACATCGTGGCGGTGGAGGAGGGGCCGGTGATCGTCAATGCCAGCTGCACGTTTTTTCGGCCGATCACCTATCCGGCCACTGTCGAGGTCAGGACATTGATCGGCAAACCCGGTCGCAGCAGTCTGCCAACTTATTACGAGATGCGTTGCATTGGGAACGGTGACGACGACACGCTCTATGCCGAAGGTGCCGCCAAGATCGTCTGGTGGAATCCGCATACCGGCAAGTCGCGGCCGCTGCCCGATTTCATTCGCGAGATGTACCCCCATGACTGAGCAAATGATGTGGCAACCTTCGGCGGAGCGTGTTGCCGCCGCAAACCTGACTGCGTTTGCAAAATTATGCCGCCCCGCTAGCGCCGACTATTCCAGCCTGCACCGCTGGTCGATTGAGCATCCCGCAGAATTCTGGTCGCAGCTCTGGGATTTCTGCGACGTGCGCGGTGAGAAGGGTGCCACGGTACTGGTCGATGGCGACAAGATGCCCGGTGCCCAATGGTTTCCCGAAGCCCGACTGAACTACGCGCAGAACCTGCTGCGCCACCGCGACGATGCTACGGCGCTGGTGTTCTGGGGTGAGGACAAGTTAATGCGGCGCATGGAACGCGGCGATCTCTACCGCCGTGTGGCGCGGCAGGCCGCAGCGATGCGTGCAGAAGGCGTCGTGCCCGGTGACGTGGTTGCCGCCTACATGCCAAACATGCCGGAGACGCTCATTACGCTGCTGGCGGCGTCTGCGCTCGGTGCGGTGTTTACCTCGGCATCGCCAGACTTTGGCGTGCAGGGCGTGCTCGACCGTTTCGGTCAGGTGGCACCCAAGCTGTTGTTTGTCGCCGATGGCTACTATTACAACGGCAAGACGCTCGACAGTCTCGGCAAGGTGCGCGAGATTGTCGCCGGTCTGCCCGCGCTGCAAAAAACCATCATCGCCCGCTACACGCGCAAGGATGGCCACGCGGTTGCCGACATCACGAATGGCGTGATGCTGCGCGATTTCGTCGATCCCTTCCGTGCGCAAACCGAGATCGAGTTTGCGCAACTGCCGTTCAATCATCCGCTCTACATCCTCTATTCATCGGGCACCACCGGCGTGCCGAAGTGCATTGTGCATGGTGCTGGCGGTGCATTGCTCCAGCATCTCAAGGAGCATCGCCTGCAGGCTGACGTCAAACCTGGCGACAAGGTTTTCTATTTTTCCACCTGTGGCTGGATGATGTGGAACTGGCTGGTCTCGGCGCTGGCTTCCGACGCTACCGTGCTGCTCTACGACGGCTCGCCCTTCATCGGGCGCGGCAACATCCTGTTCGACTACGCCGTCGCCGAGGGCATGACCCACCTGGGTACCTCGGCCAAGTTCATCGACGCCTGCGCCAAAATAGAGTTGAGACCCGGTTCGACTCATGATCTTTCGCGTTTGCGCGCGATATTCTCCACCGGCAGCCCGCTGGCGCCAGACAGCTTCGATTACGTCTATCGCGACATCAAGGCCGACGTGCAGTTGGCCTCGATCTCCGGCGGCACCGATATCGTCTCCTGCTTCGTGCTGGGCAACCCCATCGGACCGGTGTGGCGCGGCGAGATCCAGTGCGCTGGCCTCGGCATGTCCGTCGAAGTGTTCAATGATGCCGGCAAGCCGGTCGAGGGGGAGAAAGGCGAACTTGTCTGTACGCGGCCCTTCCCGGTGATGCCGGTCAGTTTTTGGAACGATCCTGATGGCGCAAAGTATCGTGCCGCCTATTTCGA
>CAIYZZ010000493.1 GCA_903930805.1 uncultured Rhodocyclaceae bacterium
AGATGTCCTCAAAGTGGGTGTAGAGGAAGTTCTCCTTGTGATGGGCGAGGCACCACTTGGCAAGGATGGCACCGCCGCGACTGACGATGCCGGTCATGCGCTTGGCCGTCATCGGGATGTAGCGCAACAGCACACCAGCGTGGATCGTGAAGTAATCGACGCCTTGCTCGGCCTGTTCGATCAGGGTGTCGCGGAAGATTTCCCAGGTCAGGTCTTCAGCCTTGCCATCGACCTTTTCCAGTGCCTGATAAATCGGCACCGTGCCGATCGGCACCGGCGAATTGCGCACGATCCACTCGCGCGTTTCATGGATGTTCTTGCCAGTGGAGAGATCCATCACGGTGTCGCCGCCCCAGCGGATCGACCAGGTCATCTTGTCGACTTCTTCCTGAATCGAAGAGACGATGGGCGAGTTGCCGATATTGCAGTTGATCTTGGTGAGGAAATTACGGCCGATAATCATCGGCTCGCTTTCGGGGTGGTTGATGTTGTTGGGGATGATGGCGCGGCCACGGGCGACTTCGTCGCGGACGAACTCGGGCGTGATGACCTGTGGGATAGCAGCACCGAAGCTCTGGCCGGTGTGCTGAAATAGCAGATCAGCACTCAAGCCCGCCAGTTTCTGGTTCTCGCGGATGGCGACGAATTCCATTTCCGGCGTAACGATACCTTGCCGGGCATAGTGCATCTGCGTCACATTCTTGCCCGGCAGCGCACGGCGCGGCGGGCGTTTGAGGTCGAAGCGCATGCCGGCAAGTTCGACGTCGGTCTCGCGGGCACGGCCGTAATCCGACGACAGGCCTGATAATTCCTCGGTATCGCCACGCTCGGTGATCCAGCCGGCACGCAGGGCCGGCAACCCCTTGCGAATATCGACCTTCACTGTCGGATCGGTGTAAGGGCCGGAGCAGTCGTAAACTGTCACGGCGGGATTGGGCACACCTGCGGTCGGGGTTTGCGCGATCTCGCGCATTGGCACGCGCAAGTCGGGCCGACTGCCGGTGACATAGACTTTCTTCGAGTTGGGCAGGGGGGCAATTGCGGCGGCATCGACGTGCGCTTCGACGGCGAGGAATTTTTCAGTGGCATTCATGCATGGACTCCATTGGACAGCGCCCGAAACTACTGGATTCGGCCGCGGAAAGCAACCACACCATAAAAACGGCTAAAGTGCGCGTCAAAGCTGCCGTAATTGCGCTGACGTAAAGAAGAAGGGAAATCCCATGTCTGCAATAACCCGCCTGTCCATTTCCGCCCTGATGGTTGCTTTGTGCGCCGGCCCGGCACTGGCCGCTCGCCTTCCAGCACAATGGGAGGCCGTTGCTGCCAGTGGCGGCAGCACCGTGGAGATCGACAAGAGCCGCATCAGCCGCCTGAAGGATGGCAAGACCGCCGCCTGGACACGCCTGACGCTCGATCACCCCGTACTCGATTTCGAAAATCAGGTGCGTTATACCAGCGTGCAGGCGCTGAACCATTACGACTGTGTCAAGGGCAGTTTCGCCACGCAAAAGCGGCTATTTCTCCTTGACGGTCGCGAAATAAAAACCGAAACAGTGGGTATTCCCCGACAAATCGCAGCCCAGAGCAACGGTTTCGATGCCCGTCTGAGCGAGGAAGCTTGCAAGCCGCGCACCGTCGGTGAAATGCAGCAGACGGCAGCCCGTGCAGCCCAGCAGGCAGCAGCAGTCACGGCAGGCGACGCAGCGCGTCCGCGCGCCATGCATGCCGAAATGGTAAGTGCTGCGGACACTGCCCAGCCGCGCAGCATGAAAGTGGCTGATGCCAATGCGCCGGTGGCGGCCGAAAAACCCCGCATGTTCGACATGCCGTTGATCGACAAGTCGAAGGCCGAAGACCCCCTCAAGGGCACGGCGTCAGCGCCCGCTGCGGTACCAAGCCCAGCAGCGAGGACAGCGACCCCACCTCCCCCGCTGACCCGCCCTGCCCAGGCTGCGCCGAAAGCGGTGGATCATGGCCCGACACCCGATCTGAGTCGCCAGCAGCGCGAGTTGATGCTGGCTACCTCTGGACTAAAGAGCTCCGCCGCCAAGAAGAAAACCACTGCGCCGGAAGAACCTCCTGCGCCCGATTTCTCGCATGTGCATTGGGGCTATGCCGGTCTCGGCGCACCCGAAAACTGGGCCAAGCTTCACCCGGGTAACGCCGCCTGTAGTATTGGCAAGCGCCAGTCGCCCATCGATATCCGGGGCGGCATCAAGGTCGATCTCGAGCCGATCCGCTTCGACTATCGAAACACGGAGTTTCGCATCATCGACAACGGCCACACTGTCCAGGTCGATGTCGGCGAGGGCAACAGCATAACGGTCATGGGGCGCACCTATCCACTGGTGCAATTCCACTTCCACCGCCCGTCCGAAGAGCGCGTCAATGGCAAGGCCTACGACATGGTCGCCCACCTGGTGCATAAGGATTACGACAACAGCCTCGCCGTCATCGCCATTCTGATGGAAAAGGGCAGCGAACACCCGATCATCCAGACCCTGTGGAACTACATGCCGCTCGAAGTGGGCATGGAGTCGGCACCCCCCAACGTCACCATCGATCTGGCCAAACTGCTGCCGCAAGGTCGCGAGTACTACACCTACATGGGTTCGCTGACGACACCGCCCTGCACCGAGAACGTACTGTGGATGGTGTTCAAAAACCCGGTACAGGTATCGCCCGAGCAGATCGGCATCTTCGCCCGCCTCTACC
>CAIYZZ010000494.1 GCA_903930805.1 uncultured Rhodocyclaceae bacterium
ATCGCGGCACGCAAGCCCGCTCCGCCAGCCCCTATGATTGCTACATCGGCAATTATCGTTTCCATTGCATCCACCCATTCGGTAATCACTTATTGCAAAGTGACATTATCGGTGCTTTTAGGGTGATGGGCGAAATAAATGCTTTCGTTCGTATAATCTATATTATGTAAAATAATAGATGTGAAGCGTACAGTAATTCGTCAACCATCAACCGCCCTCAGCCTTTTCAAGAAAGGTAGTGATTTCGGTGTGCCCTTCCTTGCGCGCCATGTTACGAGCTGTACCTTCTTCCGGATCAATTACTCCGGCGTCGGCATTTGCACCCACAAGTAAGCGAACCACCTGGATATGACCACGTTTGCTGGCAAGCATCAGAGGGGTTTGGCCGTTCGGTGCTTTCATGTTTACATCGGCACCGGCACCTATCATCAGCGCTACGATCTCGCTGTGCCCTTCGAACACGGCATAGTGGAAAGCATTCCACCCCCCATGATTGATTTCGACCTTACGCTCCAGCAACAAGCGCACGACGTCATTATGGCCAAGCAATGATGCAAGCATAAGAGCCGTATCGCCGTAGCGGTTACGGTGCTGGGTGTTGACGCGGTTGTCGAGCAAAAAACGGATTAAATCAAGATTGGCTTCGCGCGCTGAAATCATCAACAGGGTGTTGCCTTCAGCATCCGCCGTATTCACGTCCATGCCGCGCCGCAATAGTCCTACAACAGAATTGGTGTCTTTCTGATTTGCCGCAGAGAGAATGTCTTCATAAACACCCGATTGTGCGTAAATGGGCATGAATAGGCTGAGCGCACATACCGAACGTGCAATTATTCTGGTTAATTTCATCGGGCAGCCTGTTTGAAAAGATTGAAGAAATTATCTGTAGTGGCCGTCATCAGCGTAGCCAATGGAAGATCACGCAATCGGGCTATTTCCTCTGCGACGTGCAGAACATAGGCCGGTTGATTGGGTTTGCCGCGGTAGGGCACGGGTGCCAGATAGGGTGAATCGGTTTCGACCAGCAGGCGATCGAGCGGCACACTTTGCGCCACGGCCTTGATTTCGAGAGCGTTCTTGAATGTGACGATACCAGAAATCGAAATATAGAAACCCAGATCGAGGACCTGCTGAGCCATGTCGATACCCTCGGTAAAGCAATGGAAGACTCCGCCAACGCTCTCTGCGCCCTCCTCTTTCAGCACGCGCAAAGTATCTGTTGCTGCTGCGCGCGTATGAATAATCAACGGCTTACCACAGGCTTTGGCGGCGCGGATGTGGGTACGGAAACGTTCACGTTGCCATTCGAGGTCGCCTGTGAGTCGGTAATAGTCGAGGCCGGTCTCACCGATCGCGACGACTTTCGGGTCAACCGCCCGCGCAACGAGAGTTTCGATATCGGCTTTGCGTGCGGTCTCTTCAGTATCTGGATGGACACCAATAGCAGCAAACAAGTTTGCTCGCGATCTGACGATATCCAGCATCACTGGAAAACGCTCTAGCGTTACACCGGCGCACAGAGCCCAACCGACGCGATTATCCTTCATATTCTTCAATAGGTTAGGAATATCCGCAGCCAGCTCCGGGAAATCCAGATGGCAATGTGAATCGACAAGCATGACTATAAACCTAGTGGGCGAAATGCCCGCACGCAGAGATCTTCAAGGAACAGTCGAGCATTCAACGGATGATTTGACCAGGCGCGCAACTGGGATACCTGTTGCTGTGCCTGCATCAATACTGGTAGCGACAAGCGATGTGCAATGCTGTTCAGCGCGTGGTTTTGTTGCGGAAAATAGCGGGGCGGTGCGGCAACAGCACACTGTCCGAGGTCGAACAACCACTTCTGCACAGTCGTCACCAACTCTTCCATGCTCAATGCGCCGTCAGCTTTGACCAGGCTTTCCCAACGGTTGGCCTGCGTAAGCGGTTCTTGGGGCTTGAGTAAATCGGCAACCACGGATTCCAGCGCCTTGAGACGGCCAGCTTTGGCCGCCACAGCTACTTCCAGCGGCGCGTGGCCAAAAAATGGCAGCCACTTGGCATTGTCGGTGAGTTTTTGTTCGGCCAGCCAGCGCTCCGCCTGAACTGCCGGTGGACGTCCAAACATCACCCGGCGCGAGCGGCTCAATAGGGTCGGCAAGAGCCTGCGCCATCGATGAGATATCATTATAAAATAGAAAGATGCGGATGGTTCTTCAAGTATCTTGAGAAGAGCGTTTGCCGTGATCTGATTCATCGCCTCGGCCGGATCTATCATGCAAACACGTGCGCCGCCACGGTGGCCGCCGAGGTGAAAGAACTCTTCAACTTCCCGTACTTGCTGGATACGTATCTGCTTGCTGGCTTTTTTCTTCTCACTCCCGCCCTCACTCGCCGTTTCACCCTCATCCTCGCCCTCGACAGCCGAGTCTGGTTGCAGGAGACGGTAGTCTGGATGCTGTCCGCTCGCCGTCACCAGGCAGGAGGGACACTCGCCACAAGCCGGTTCATGAGGTTGGCGCGGACGCTCGCACAACAGGCGTGCGGCGAGTGCATCGGCCAATTCTCGCTTGCCGACACCGGTTGGGCCAGCGAACAGCAAGGCGTGTGGCAAGCGGGTTTCGGCGTTTGTCAGACTGCGCCATGTTTCTATATTTAATAGTTTTATTTCATTCACTTGCAATTATAAGTTCAAGTTGTTTCTGTATAATTTTCAGCGTCTGGCGTGAGTCAATCACCTGCACTCTGGCGGGCATTTCTGTCGCCCGAGCCAGGTAGGCAGCTCGCACACGCTCATGAAAATCGGCCTTTTCCTGTTCAAAACGGTCGAGTTGGCGTGCCGCACCCGCCATGCGCTGGGCCGCGATATCGACGGGCAAATCGAACAACAGGGTAAGGTCAGGCTGAAAATCTCCCTGTACCCAGGTTTCAAGTTGGCCAAGCTTTTCAACCGGCAGACCGCGGCCGCCACCTTGATAAGCGAAACTCGCGTCGGTAAATCGGTCGCAAACCACCCAGTCGCCGCGTGCAATGGCCGGTTTGATGACTAGCTCGAGGTGTTCGCGGCGGGCGGCAAACATCAGGAGCGCCTCGGTTTCGAGGTGCATCGGTTCGTGAAGCAGTAGTTCGCGCAGTTTTTCGCCCAAAGGGGTGCCGCCCGGCTCGCGCGTTTGCACGACGGTGCGACCTTTGGTACGCAAGTGTTCGACCAGCCAATTCAGGTGGGTGCTCTTGCCAGCGCCATCGACGCCTTCAAGTGTGATGAATTTTCCTGGCACCGCTACCCCCCACCCCGCTGGTATTTATTTACCGCGCGATTATGCTCTTCCAGGGTGCGCGAAAACACGCTGGAACCATCGCCACGGGCGACAAAATACAGCAGATCGGTGGTCGGCGGATGCAGGGCGGCCTGAATCGATGCCATGCCGGGCAGGGCAATCGGTGTGGGCGGGAGACCGGCGCGGGTGTAGGTATTGTAGGGGGTATCAGCTAGCAGTTCGCGCTTTCTGAGGTTGCCGTCGAAGCGGGTCCCCAGACCATAGATCACGGTCGGGTCAGTTTGCAGCAGCATGCCGCGATTCAGGCGATTGACGAATACCGAGGCTACCTTACTCCGATCAACCGCCGCACCGGTTTCCTTTTCG
>CAIYZZ010000495.1 GCA_903930805.1 uncultured Rhodocyclaceae bacterium
GCCGCCAGCCGCCCAGCCGCCGGCCGCAGCACCGTCCGACGCGAAGAAGTAAGTCTTCATGTTCGCCAAATTCTTTATCGACCGGCCGATCTTCGCCTGGGTCATCGCGCTCATCATCCTGCTTGGTGGTGGCCTTGCGCTGCGCCAATTGCCGGTGGCGAGCTATCCCGCCGTGGCGCCACCCGCCTTGTCAATCACGATCAATTACCCCGGCGCCTCGGCGCAGGTCGTCGAAGAAACGGCCGTGGCCCTGATCGAGCAGGAGATGAATGGTATTGAACATCTGCTCTACATGGAGTCGGCCTCGGAATTGGGTATCGGCACCATCACGCTGACTTTTGAGGCGGGCACCAATCTCGATTTCTCCTCGGTCGAGGCGCAGAACCGCATCAAGCGCGTCGAGGCACGCCTGCCCGAGGATGTGCGGCGGCTGGGTCTCACGGTGAACAAGGCAGCGCGTAACTACCTGATGTTTATCTCGCTCTACTCTCCTGACAAGTCCCTTGATTACGTCGGTCTCGGCAGCTACGTTGCTGCGAATGTGCTCGAGAACATCCGCCGGGTGCCCGGCGTCGGCGAGGCTCTCCTGTTCGGTACAGAGTACTCAATGCGTTTGTGGCTCAAGCAGGATAGGCTCAACGCATTTGGTCTCACCCCCGCCGACGTTGCCAAGGCCGTGCGTGCACAGAACACCCAACTCGCCGCCGGCGAACTGGGACAACTGCCGGCGGCGGTCGGCCAGCAGTACAACGCCGTCATCATTACGCGCAGCCGGTTGGCAACCCCTGAAGAATTTGGTGAGGTTATTGTTCGGGCGATGCCCGGCGGTGCCACCGTCAGGGTCAAGGACATAGCGCGGGTCGAGCTTGGGGCGCAGGACTACGCGATTGCCGCACGCATGGACGGCCAGCCTGCCGCCTCAGTCGCAGTGCGCATGTCTCCCGGTGCCAATGCGCTGGATACTGCCAACGCGGTCAAGGCGAGGATAACGGAACTGTCGCGCTACTTTCCTAAGGGCGTCGAGTGGGTGGTGCCGTACGACACCTCGAAATTTGTCGAAATATCAATTCGCGAAGTGGTGAAAACGCTGGCAGAGGCCATGCTGCTGGTGGTGTTGGTAATGTATCTGTTTCTCGAGAACGTCCGCGCCACCTTCATTCCCGCCATCGTGGTGCCGATCGCTCTCGTCGGCGCGACGGTGGGCCTTTACCTTTTTGGTTACTCGATCAACGTGCTCACGCTGTTCGCCATGGTGCTGGCCATTGGCATCGTGGTGGATGACGCTATCGTGGTGGTCGAGAACGTCGAACGCATCATGTCCGAGGAAGGCCTCTCGCCGCGCGACGCGACGCGCAAGGCCATGGATCAGATCGTCGGTGCCATCATCGCCATCACGCTGGTGCTTTCGGCGGTTTTCGTGCCGATGGCCTTTTTCGGTGGTTCGACGGGTGCAATTTACCGCCAATTTTCGGTAACACTGGTGCTGACCATGGGTTTCTCGGCGCTGATGGCGCTGACGCTGACGCCGGCTTTGTGCGCGACGCTGTTAAAACAAGAACCGGGGCACGACGTGCTGCCCTCGACC
>CAIYZZ010000496.1 GCA_903930805.1 uncultured Rhodocyclaceae bacterium
CGCGCCCACCAGAAAGTCATTACCGCAAAAGGCGCAGGCGAAACCACCAGCGGCAGTTTCTCGCCAACCCTGAACCAATCCATCGCCTTTGCCCGTGTGCCCGCCGGCATCGTGCCGGGCGACATGGTCGAAGTCGAAATCCGCGACAAGTTGCTGAAAGCGAAAGTCGTCAAACCGCCCTTCGCCCGCAACGGCAAGCCCCTCATTTAACTCAATCGGAGTCTCCCCATGAACGTTCCCGCCGATCTGAAGTACACCCAATCCCACGAATGGGTCAAGCAGGAGTCCGACGGCACAATCACCGTCGGCATCACCGACCATGCACAAGAAGCGCTGGGCGATATCGTCTTTCTCGAACTGCCAGACGCAGGTCGTTCGGTCAAGGCCGGCGAGGAATGTGCCGTCGTCGAGTCGGTCAAAGCCGCTTCCGACATCTACGCGCCGGTGGCCGGCGAGGTCGTGGCGAAGAACGATGCTGCTATCGACGCCCCGGAAAGCGTGAATCAGGACGCCTACGCCGCCTGGCTATTCAAGCTGAAGCCGGCCAATGCCGCCGACCTCGGCTCATTGCTCGACGCCGCTGCCTACGAAAAAGTCGCTGCGGAGTCCTGATGACGACGACGCTGCTCGAACTCGAAGGTCGCGACGAGTTCGTCGCGCGTCACATCGGTCCGGATGCCACGGAACAGAAGGCTATGCTCGCCGCCATCGGCGTCACCAGCCTCGACGACTTGATCAGGCAAACTGTCCCGGCCTCGATCCGGCTACCTGCCGACTTGCCTCTGCCACCACCTTCCACGGAGCATGCGGCCTTGGCAAAGCTCAAGGTACTGGCCGAACAGAATCAGATCAGGAAATCCTGCATCGGCCTCGGCTACTACGGCACGCACACGCCTCCGGTAATTCAGCGCAATGTGCTGGAAAACCCCGGCTGGTACACCGCCTACACGCCCTATCAGGCTGAGATCGCGCAGGGCCGGCTCGAAGCCCTGCTGAATTACCAGCAGATGGTGATCGACCTCACCGGCACGGAACTCGCCAACGCCTCATTGCTCGATGAGGCGACCGCCGCCGCCGAGGCCATGACCATGGCGCGGCGTTCCAGCAAGTCGGCGAGCAATGTCTTCTTCGTCGATGCGGATTGTTTTCCGCAGACGCTCGATGTCATCCGCACGCGAGCCAGCTACTTCGGTTTCGAACTGATCGTCGGCTCCGCCGAAAGCGCCACTGACCATGACGTGTTTGGCGCACTGCTGCAAACGCCCAACGCCAAGGGTGAGATCAAGGATTTCACCAACCTGATCGCCGCGCTGAAGGCCAAGAACACAGTGACCGCTATCGCCTGCGATTTGATGGCACTGGTGCTGACAAAATCGCCCGGCGAGATGGGTGCCGACATCGCCCTCGGCTCGAGCCAGCGCTTCGGCATCCCGATGGGCTACGGTGGCCCGCATGCCGCGTTCTTCGCCTGCAAGGACGAGCACAAGCGCTCCGTGCCGGGCCGCATCATCGGTGTCTCGAAGGATGCACGCGGCAAGACCGCCCTGCGCATGGCCTTGCAGACACGCGAACAGCACATCCGCCGAGAGAAGGCCAACTCGAACATCTGCACCTCGCAGGTACTGCTCGCCAACATGGCCGGCATGTACGCAGTCTGGCATGGCCCCGAGGGGCTGAAGCGCATCGCCCGGCGCATCCATCGCCTGACCTGCCTTGCCGCTAAAGCACTCAATGTCACCGGCAGTTTCTTCGACACCATCCAGGTAAAAGTCGGCGCTGGCGGGACGGCAACATTAAAGGCCTCAACCTTCAATGTGCATCACCTCGACGCCGAAACCGTCGGTATCAGCTTCGACGAAACCACCACACGCGAGGATGTCGCCGCACTACTGGCCCTGCTCGGCAAGACCACCGACCTCGACGCCGCGTGTCCGGATGTAATTCCGCAAAACCTGCGCCGCACCTCGCCCATCCTCGCGCATCCGGTGTTCAACACTCACCACACCGAGCACGCGATGCTGCGCTATCTCAAGTCGTTGCAGAACAAGGATCTTGCGCTCGACCACGCCATGATCCCGCTCGGCAGTTGCACCATGAAGCTCAACGCCGCCGCCGAGATGATGCCGGTGAGCTGGCCAGCCTTCGGTGCCATGCACCCGTTTGCGCCAGCTGATCAGGCGCAGGGCTATGCGCAGATGATCGGCGAACTCGCCGGATGGCTGACCACCATCACCGGCTTCGATGCCCTCTGTGTGCAGCCCAACTCCGGCGCGCAGGGCGAATACGCCGGCATGGTCTCGATTCGTCGCTATCAGGCGGCGCAAGGACAAGCACATCGCGATATCTGCCTGATCCCGAAATCCGCCCACGGCACCAACCCCGCTACCGCGCACATGTGCGGGCTGGAAGTCGTCGTCGTCGATTGCGACGAAAACGGCAACGTAGACGTGGCCGATCTCAAAACCAAGGCGGCGCAACATGCGGAAAAACTTTCCTGCCTGATGATCACCTATCCCTCGACGCACGGCGTGTTCGAGGAAGCGGTGATGGAAATGTGCCAGATCATCCATGCCCACGGTGGGCAGGTTTACATGGATGGTGCGAATTTGAATGCCCAGGTCGGTTTGACCTCACCCGGTCACATCGGTGCCGACGTTTCGCACATCAACCTGCACAAGACATTCGCTATCCCGCACGGCGGTGGCGGCCCGGGCATGGGCCCCATCGGCCTCAAGGCGCATCTCGCCCCGCACGCCCCCGGCCATCTGCTCGCGGCCGATCGTGTCGGCGCCCAGGGCGCGGTTTCGGCGGCACCCTTCGGCTCGGCTTCGATCCTGCCAATCTCGTGGATGTACATCGCGATGATGGGCGGCAGCGGCCTCAAGCGGGCGACCGAAGTTGCGATTCTCAACGCCAACTACGTGGCCACGCAGCTGAAGGAGCACTATCCTGTGCTCTACACCGGCACACACGGGCGTGTCGCGCACGAGTGCATTCTCGATATCCGCGCCATCAAGGCGGCGACCGGCATTGCCGAGATCGACATCGCCAAGCGCCTGATGGACTACGGTTTCCACGCACCGACGGTAAGTTTCCCGGTGGCCGGCACCCTGATGGTGGAACCGACCGAATCCGAGAATCAGGCCGAACTCGACCGCTTCATCGCGGCGATGATCAGCATCCGCAACGAGATCCGCCAGATCGAAGCCGGCGCGTGGTCGGCCACCGACAATCCGCTGAAAAACGCTCCGCACACACAGGCCGATATCATCGCTGAATGGCAACGGCCGTATTCTCGCGAGACGGCGGTCTTCCCGCTGCCCTATGTGGGTGCCAACAAGTTCTGGCCGTCGGTAAATCGCATCGACGATGTCTGGGGCGATCGAAACCTGTTCTGCGCCTGCGTGCCGATGGAGGCTTATTGATGCCGGTATATCAACTTGGCGAAAAGACGCCGCAACTCGCTCCTTCGGTCTGGATCGCGCCGAACGCCACAGTGATCGGCGACGTGCGCCTCGCTGAGAACGTCAGCATCTGGTGGAACGCCGTGCTGCGCGGCGACAATGACCCGATCAGCATCGGCGCAAATACCAATATCCAGGACAGTTCCGTGCTGCACACCGACATCGGTATGCCTCTGACACTCGGCCGCGACATCACCGTCGGTCACATGGTCATGCTGCATGGCTGTACCGTGGGTGACGGTTCACTGATCGGCATCAAGAGCGTGATTCTCAACGGTGCAGTCATCGGCAAGCAGTGCCTGATTGGTGCCAATACGCTAATCCCTGAAGGCAAGGTGATTCCCGACCGTTCGCTGGTGATGGGTTCCCCCGGCAAGGTGGTGCGCGAACTGACCGACGAACAACTTGCCCGCCTGGCCTACAGCGCCGTGCACTATGTGGAAAACGCGCAGCGTTACCGGGGAAAACTACAGGAGCTCACCACATGAATATCCGTACCCTACTGCTTACCACACTGCTGCTCATCCCCGTCGCCGGCATGACTGCTGAACCCGCAACAAAAACGTCCGGCACACTGATCGACTTTCGCGTCGACGTCCAGAAAAGCGTACCGAACGATCTCGGCCGTGCTACCGCTTTTGCTGAAATGACCGGCGCAGACCCCTCCGATGTAGCACGCAAGGTGAAGGCAGCCATCGCCGATGGCTTTTCTTCCGCCAAGGCCCAGGCCGGTATCACGGTAAAGAGCGGTGCCACCTACACCTATCCGATTTATGGCAAAGGCAATCGCAACATCGAAAACTGGCGCATGCGCTCCGAAATCATCCTTGAAAGTCGTGATTCCGCCGCGTTATCCACGGCAGTCGGCAAACTGCAGGGTGGCCTTGCCGTCAGCAACATCAATTTTTCCCCCGCGCCTGAAACCC
>CAIYZZ010000497.1 GCA_903930805.1 uncultured Rhodocyclaceae bacterium
AATGAAGCCACCTGCGTCGGTTGCAAGGTATGCACGATCGCTTGCCCGTTCGGCACCGTGAATTATGTGGCCACTACCGGCAAGGTACAGAAGTGTGACCTCTGCGGCGGCGACCCCGCCTGTGCCACCGCCTGCCCGACCGGTGCCATCACCTACCTCGATGCCGACTGGACCGGCCTCGACAAGATGCGCGCCTGGGCCGGCAAGACCGACAACGCAACGCGCGCCAGCGCCTGATTGAAGGAGACCTGACATGGCATGGACACGTAAAGTTCTGCGCGTTGATTTGACCAACGGCACCTGTAAATCCGAACCCCTCAACATGGAGTGGGCACAACAGTATCTTGGCCAGCGCGGTTTGGCGACCAAGTACTTCGTCAGCGAGGTCGATCCCAAGGTTGACCCGCTCTCGCCCGCTAACAAGATGATCATGACCACTGGTCCGCTGACCGGCACCCCGGTGTCTACCGGAGGGCGTTATTCGGTCGTCACCAAAGGTGCCCTGACCGGTGCCATCGCCTGCTCCAACTCGGGCGGTTATTTTGGCGCCGAGCTCAAGTTTGCCGGCTGGGACATGATCATCTTCGAAGGCAAGAGCCCGAAGCCGGTCTATCTCTCGGTCGAGAACGACAAGGCCGAACTCAAGGACGCCGCCCACCTGTGGGGCAAGTCCACCTGGCAGACCGAAGAGACCATCAAGAAAACACATCAGGATCCGCTCACCCGCGTGTGCAGCATTGGCCGCGCCGGCGAAAACGGGGTGCTGTACGCCTGCATCATCAATGACCTGCATCGCGCCGCCGGCCGTTCCGGCGTCGGCACCGTGATGGGCTCGAAAAACCTCAAGGCCGTCGCCGTGCGCGGCACCAACGGCGTGTCGACCATCCGCGATCCGAAGGCCTTCATGGCTGCCACGGTCGCCGCCAAGAAAGTGCTGGCGGACAATGCCGTCACCGGTCAGGGCCTGCCGACCTATGGCACCCAGGTGCTAATGAATGTCATCAACGAAATGGGTGCACTGCCGACGCGCAACCACCGCGATGTTCATTTCGAGGATGGCCGCAAGATTTCGGCTGAAGCCATGGCCGAGAAGCGCCCCAGCGACGGCAAGTCGCACCTCGTTACCAACAATGCCTGCTTCGGTTGCACCATCGCCTGCGGTCGCATCTCCAAGATCGACGAAACTCACTTCAGCGTGGTGAACAAGCCCGAGTACTGGGGTGCATCAGGGGGCCTCGAGTACGAAGCTGCCTGGGCGCTCGGCGCGGCCAACGGCGTGGGCGATCTGGAGGCCTTGCAGTATGCCAACCTGATCTGCAACGAGGACGGTTTCGATCCGATCTCGTTCGGCGCCACCATCGGCGCGGCCATGGAACTTTACGACCTCGGCATCCTGACCAAGGAACAGATCGGCATGGAAGCCCCCTTCGGCTCCGCCAAGGCCGTCTGCGAAATGGCGGAGATGACTGCGCGCGGAGAAGGCTTCGGCAAGGAACTCGGTCTGGGTTCAGCTCGCCTGTGCGAGAAGTATGGTCGACCGGATCTTTCCATGACCGTGAAGAAGCAGGAGTTTCCCGCCTACGATTCGCGCGGCATCCAGGGCATGGGCCTGACCTACGCCACCTCCAACCGCGGCGCCTGCCACCTGCGCAGCTACACCGTTGCATCCGAGGTACTTGGCATCCCGTTCAAGACCGATCCGCTGGTGACGGAAGGCAAGGCCGGTCTGGTCAAGGCTTTCCAGGATGCGACTTCGGTGTTCGACTCCGCCGGTGTCTGTGTGTTCACCACCTTCGCCTGGTCGCTCGCCGACCTGCAGCCACAGCTCGACGCGGCCTGCGAAGGCAACTGGACCATGGAAAAGCTGGCCGAAGTCGGCGAGCGCATCTACAACATGGAGCGCCTGTTCAACAACGCCGCCGGCTTTACCGCCAAGGACGATGACCTGCCGCCACGCCTGAAGACTGAACCGGCCAAGACCGGTCCGGCCAAGGGCTTGGTAAGCGGCATCGACAAGATGCGCCCCGAGTATTACCAGCTACGCGGCTGGGATGAACAAGGCGTGCCGACCAAGGAAACGCTTGGCC
>CAIYZZ010000498.1 GCA_903930805.1 uncultured Rhodocyclaceae bacterium
TGGCCGGCGACAATTAGGGTGACCGGTCGGTGACAACTATCTTGGCCGGTTGGACCTTAAGCCGGGAAGGACCGGAAGCGAGGGATACAGTGATCTCCTGACGACAAACGTAAGGAGGCACTGAGTGCCCGGCAAGAAGATAACGGACCAACAAGTGCGCAAGTACAAAGCAATGAGAAGGCAAGCCACGCAAGAGATAGCGGCGGCAAGAACGGGAGTTAGCGTGCGTTCAGCACGACGGATCGAGAATGCAGAAGAACTACCCTCGCAGCGGGGGCCGCGAAGCTGGCGCACCCGCGCCGACCCGTTGGCAGGAGTATGGCAAGAGGAACTGGTGCCGCTGCTTGAAGCCAAACCGGGTCTGCAAGGAAGAACCCTGTTTGAAGAATTGCAGCGGCGTTACGGCGAGCGTTTCGGCGACGGTACCCTACGTACCCTGCAGCGCCGTGTTCGTGCGTGGCGAGCGGAACACGGAAACGAGAAGGAAATTTACTTCGCGCAGGCGAATCCGCCGGGGCGCTTAGCGCTCTCGGATTTCACGGTGTGCGACGAACTCGGGGTAATTGTCGCTGGCGACGCATTTCCCCATCGTCTGTATCAATTTGCGCTGGCCTATTCCGGTTGGCGCCATGCCGAAGTCGTACGCAGCGGCGAGAGCTTCGCAGCACTGGCCCAAGGCATGCAAAATGCCTTGTGGGCACTGGGTGGCGTTCCCGAGGAACATCGCACTGATAGCCTGTCGGCGGCGTTCAACAACTTGGCCGAAGAGGAAGAGCTGACGCGTCGCTATGCCGACCTGTGCAACCACTACGGCCTGCGTGCCAGCCGCAACAATCTCGGCGAGTCCCACGAGAACGGCAGCATTGAGTCGCGGCAAGGCAGCATCAAGAACGCCATCGATCAAGCACTCCTGCTGCGCGGCAGCCGAAACTTCGATGAACTGGCCGACTACCGGCGTTTCATCGCCGACGTCGTCGCGCGCATGAATCGACGCATCCACGTAAAAGTGACGCAAGAACGTACCGCACTCAACGCCTTGCCGGTGCGCCGAACCAGCGACTACGAAGAAACCGATGCGAGGGTGACCAAGTACAGCACGGTCAGCGTCAAGCGCATCCTCTACAGCGTTCCCTCGCGGCTGATCGGGCACCGCCCCAAGTTCCGTATCTACCCGGAGCGCATTGAGGCCTGGTTGGGGGATGTGTGCGTGTTCGAGACCGTACGTGGCGTTGTTCCTGAGGGCAAGCAGCGCGGCAAAGCCATCGACTACCGGCACCTGATCCCAACACTGAAGCGAAAGCCGGGTGCCTTTGCGCGCTGGGTGCTGCGCGATGACATGTTTCCACGCGCTGAATATCGACTGACGTGGGAGCGACTGATCGAGAAACTGCCAGAACGGCACGCGTGCAAGGTCATGGTGGGATTGCTGGACTTGGCGGCACGAGGGGCGTGCGAGGTGCAATTGGCGCAGGTCCTGGGCGATTTGCTCCAGGCCGGCACCTTGCCCGAACTGGCAGGTCTTGAAGAGAAGTTTGCGCCGAAGGAAACACCGGTGCCTGACATCAAGGTCAAACTGCCCACGCTGGCCTCGTACGATGTCCTGATTGAGGTGGCGGTATGAGCGCCATCGAAGCGGCGACCTTGCCGATGTTACTGACCGAATTACGTCTGCCCACCATCAAGCGCCTTTGGCAGGCACTGGCGGAACAATCGAACCGAGAAGGTTGGACGGCAGAACGCTTTCTCGGCGCGTTGTGTGAGCATGAACTGAACGAGCGGGAGACGCGCCGGATTGAGCGCCACAAGGTGGAATCCTGTCTGCCGCCGGACAAGCGCCTGTCGGACTTCGACTTCGCGGCGGTCCCGACGGTATCGAAAGCGCACGTGACGGCACTGTGTGAGGGCGATAGCTGGATTGAGCAAGGTGCCAATATTCTGCTGTTTGGCCCACCCGGTGTTGGCAAGACGCATTTGATCGCCGCCATCGGTCATGGCCTGATCGAGCGCGGCTATCGCGTGTTGTTCGTGCGTACCAGCGACTTGGTGCAGCGCTTGCAAGCGGCGCGACGGGATTTGCGTTTACCGGCGGAGTTGGCGAAGCTTGACCGCTTCGACTTGCTGGTGTGCGACGACTTCAGCTACGTGCGACGTGACCAGGCGGAAACATCGGTGCTGTTCGAACTGATTGCCGAGCGCTATGAGCGTCGGAGCATAGCCCTCACCGCCAACCAACCCTTCTCGGGCTGGGATCACGTGTTCGCCGAACCGGCCATGACACTCGCCGCCGTTGATCGTCTGGTTCATCACTCCACGATCTTCGAGATGAACGTAGAGAGCTTTCGCCGCCGCTCTGCGCAGGCGGGGCTAGCCCCGCCTGCGCAGAAGCAAAAACCAACGTCAAAGACGAAAGGCTAAACCAAACATGCCTCGCTTCCACCGGTCAGGATAATTGTCGCCGACCGGTCAAAGTAATTGACACCGGGCAGCTTGGATTTAGCTATCCAGCCTATCGACTGCTGATCATCGGTGTCGGTTTGGTGGTAGCAGGGGCGCTTTACGGGTTGCTCGGCCATACGCGTGTCGGCATGTGGGTACGAGCTGGCGCTGCCAATCGCACGATGGCGGAAGCACTCGGCATCGATGTGCGACAACTATTTACCGGAGTATTCGTGCTGGGCGCGATGTTGTGCGCCCTCGCCGGCGTTCTGCTCGGCCCCTTGCTGGCGGTGCAAGTAGGCATGGGTGAGAGCATTCTGATTCTTGCCTTCGTCGTCATCGTCATCGGCGGTATTGGTTCGATTCGTGGTGCGCTGATTGGTAGTCTCCTGGTTGGCATGGTCGACACCCTCGGGCGAGCGCTTCTACCAGCGCTTTTACGCGCAATCGCGTCGCCTGAAGTTGCCGGCCATCTTGGACCAGCCCTGGCCTCGATCATGATTTACCTCCTGATGGCGAGCGTGTTGTTTTGGCGCCCCACCGGGCTGTTTCCGTCACGCGCATGAGCCATCTATTCAGAAAGCTACTGCTCCGGCAAGGTCGTAGCGTCGAAGCCTTGTTGCTGTGCCTTGCACTGGCCCTACCCCTGTTGCTGCAAGCGATTGGGGAGGATTTCTACATCAGCATCGCCACCCGCATGCTGATTTTTGCGCTCGCCGCCACCAGCCTCAATTTCGTTGTCGGTTATGGCGGCATGGTCGCCTTTGGTCATGCCGCATTTTTTGGCGTTGGTGCTTATGTCGTGGCACTGCTGATGGCAGCGGACCTCACCTCTGCATGGCTAACCTGGCCACTCGCCATTACTGTCACGATTCTGGTAGAACTACCCATCGGGCTTATTTCACTCCGCACCCGCGGTGTCTACTTCATCATGATCACACTGGCCTTCGCCCAGATGATCTATTACTCGGTCATTTCCCTGAAAGTTACCGGTGGTGACGATGGATTGCCGCTCCAGCAGCGTTCTGTTCTGTATCCCTTCGACCTCGACAGTGATCTTGCGCTCTACTGGGTCACGTTGCTACTTCTTGCCGCCGGCCTGTATGCATTAAAACGCTTGTCGGCATCGCGTTTCGGTCACGCACTGGCTGGGTTACGGCAGAACGGTGCGCGCATGGAGGGACTCGGTTATCCGGTATTGCACTTGCAACTCACCTGCTTCGTCATCGGTGCGGCCGGCGCAGGACTGGCCGGCGCCCTGCTCGCCAACCAGAACGGTCTGGCCAGCCCCAGTCAGCTTTACTGGACTCAATCCGGCATGCTACTCGTCATGGTGATTCTCGGCGGTGTTGGCCAGCGCTACGGCGGTGTATTGGGAGCCCTCATGCTGCTCGGTCTTGAAGAATTGCTTGGCCGCCTCACCGACCACGGCAATCTGTACCTTGGTTTGGTGCTGTTGCTGGTGGTACTGTTTGCTCCACGGGGTCTGGCCGGCCTGATAGTGCGGCAAAAATGAGTGCCTTGCTCGAAATTGTCGGATTGAAACGTCACTTTGGTGGCTTGTGGGCAGCCAATGGGGTCGACTTGGGCATTGCGGAGGGCGAGATTCATGCTTTGATCGGCCCCAACGGCGCCGGCAAAACAACCTTGATCCACCTGATTTCAGGCGGACTAAAACCAGATGAAGGACGCCTGACTTTTGCCGGGGTCGACATTACCCGCTACAGCATGCACAAACGCGTTGCCCTGGGAGTCACACGTTCCTATCAGATTACGCAGATTTTCCCTCATCTGTCGCTGCTTGAAAACGTGCGCTTGGCAGTCCAGGCACGCAAGCACGACTGGGGTTCGAGTTTCCGCTTCTGGCGTCCCGCCAGTGCCGACTTTTTAATGATTGAAGAAGCCGAAGACTGGCTCGGCCGTGTCGGTCTTGCTGAAAAGATCGGGGTACAAGCCTGCGACGTGTCCCACGGCGAGCAGCGCGCCCTCGAACTGGCAATGGCGCTGGCCACCCGTCCGCGCCTGCTATTGCTAGATGAGCCAATGGCCGGCATGGGACCGGAGGAATCGACTCACATGGCCAATCTGGTGGCTTCCCTCAAGGGGACACAAACCGTGCTGCTGGTTGAGCACGACATGGATATCGTGTTTCGTCTCGCCGACCGTGTTTCCGTTCTGGTGGCAGGCCAGATCATTGCTAGTGGCATGCCTGCCAGCGTGCGGGAACACCCTGAAGTGCGGCGCGCCTACCTGGGTGACGAATTGCAATGAGTGCCCTGCTTGAAGTCGAATCTTTACAGGCCGCCTACGGCGCAAGCCAGGTACTGTTCGGCATCAACCTAGCCATACACACAGGTGAAGTCGCCACCCTGTTAGGCAGAAACGGCATGGGTAAAACCACAACGCTGCGGGCCATCTGCGGCATGCTGTCCGTACAAGCTGGAACGATCAGATTCTCCGGCAGTGATCTAACCGGACTGCGCCCCGACCATATCGCCCGGCAGGGTATTGCGCTGGTACCGGAAGGTCGTCAGATCTTCCCCAATCTCACAGTACGGGAGCATCTCGTTGCCTTTGCCGCCAACCGCTCCGGCACTGCCGATCCATGGACCATCGCTAAAGTCTTCGCATTTTTTCCGCAACTGGAAGAACGACAACATCATCTTGGCAATCAACTCTCTGGTGGTGAACAACAGATGCTTGCCATCGGACGCGCACTGACCACCAACCCGCGCCTGTTGATCCTCGACGAAGCCACCGAAGGTCTGGCACCATTGATCCGCGAGGAAATCTGGCGTTGCCTTGATAGCCTGCGTGCTTCTGGCCAAACAATTCTGGTTATCGACAAATACGTCGAGCGCTTGATCCGCCTCGCGGATCACCACTCCATCATGGAAAAAGGCTGTATCGTCTGGCACGGCAATTCTGCCACCCTCGATGCCGACCACGGCATCTGGCACCGCTATCTGGGAATTTGAAAAATGCGTGCGATAAGTGCCAGTGCCGTCCCGCCAGCGCCGACTTTTTGGGGATTGTGGTGGCTCCCACGCCTGGCTTTCCTGATGTTCGTTGCGGCAGTCATTTCACTATTGTGGTTTTTGGAAAAGTCCGAGCACGAAGAGCAGCGCACCACGCTTATCAGCGACATGCTGTGGCTTGAGCAAAACCTGCGTTTCTTGCTCGCCCACAATGAAGAAATCCTCGGCCACTTCGATCCCCAACGCATTAACCTGCCGGACGTTTTCGAAGCTCATGCACGTTCGCTGATCAACAACAAAACAGGTATTTACCAGATCATCTGGCTCGACCGCACCGGTAAAACTCTGCACTCCCTACCCGTGCCGACCGATACGGTGATGGTCGGTGAGGGAGAAGGGCCACTGCCCTCGCCATCGATAAGCCGCCTGGCCCACTCCCTGGGACGCGCCGTCTATAGTCCCGCTTATCCGATTGTGCAGAGCGACTGGCAGTTTGAAGTGCACGTTCCGGTATTCCGCGGTGGCCAGATTGCCGGCACGGCAGTTGGCATTTATTCAATCCGCCGTCTGCTTGAGGATTCGGTCCCGTGGTGGCTAGCCGAACGCTATCGCATCGGCATCATCGATCAGGCCAACCAACAACTTGGCTTGCGCTCAAAGGTCAGCGATGTCGCATTTGGGAGCGAATATCAGATTCCCTTCGACCCTCCGGGCCATGGCCTGAGTTTGCACGCAATGCCGTATGAGTTGGCCAAACCACTGGCAGGCAGATTGATTTCCGCTGCGCTGGTCTTTCTGGCAATCCTGGTACTGTTTAGCCTGTGGGCACTGCGGCGTGACGTTCAACGCCGTCTTGCAGCGGAGGCAGCCCTGCAGACCGAGGTTGCTTTTCGCAAGGCGATGGAGGATTCAGTAAAAACCGGTCTGCGCGCCCGCAACCTGCAAGGAATGATTACTTATGTCAATCCGGCATTCTGCCAAATGGTAGGCTGGCCGGCAGATGAACTGATTGGCCGCATACCCCCAATGCCCTACTGGGCGGAAGAAAACCTCAATGAGGCCCGGAACATGCATGCACGGGTAATGACCGGTCAGGCCCCCACTGACGGGTTCGAGATGCAATTCAAGCGCCGCAACGGGGAAAGGTTTGACGCATTGATTCATGAAGCCCCACTCATCGACAGCCAGGGCAAACATGCCGGATGGATGGGATCGGTAGTCGACATCACCGAGCGAACGCGCGCCGCCGAATTGGCACACCAGCAGGAAGAGCACTTGCAAGCCAGTGCGCGCCTTATCACCATGGGTGAGATGGCATCGAGCCTCGCACACGAGCTCAACCAGCCCCTGTCTGCCATTTCTGGTTATGCGGCAGGCTGCCGCAATTTAATCACAGCGGGCACGACATCTCTCGACGAAATTGATGGCGCTTTGGCCAAGTGCCAAGAGCAGGCGCAACGCGCCGGTCGTATCATCCGACGCATCTACGAATTTGTGCGACGTCATGAGCCAAAGACAGAGTTTTGCGATCTCGACACCCTGCTGTCCGATCTCATTGTGCTGATCGAAGCGGATGCCCGCCGCCAAAAAGTCCGTATTGTTCGCCAGATTCAGTCGGCATTGCCGACAATTCAGGCTGATCAAATTTTGCTTGGGCAAGCCGTACTCAATCTAATGAAAAATGGCATCGAGTCGATGCGCCAAATTGAAGGTACTGATCTGACGCTCACTGTCAGTGCCCAATTAGCGAACCAACAGATACTTATTTCCATAACCGATTGCGGCTGCGGAATTCCAGCTGAAGACACAATGAAATTATTTGAACCCTTCTACACCACCAAAAGCGAGGGGTTGGGCGTCGGCCTTAATATTTGCCGTTCGGTAGTCGAGGCACACCACGGGCGGCTATGGTTCGAGCCTAATCCTGCGAGCGGCAGCACCTTTCACATTTTCCTGCCACTAACGAGAACATGATAACGGGCCTAGCCTATCTGGTCGATGACGATGCAGCAATTCGCGATGCACTCGTCTGGCTACTGCGTTCGCGCGGCATACAGTCAAGCACATGGGAGTCTGCGGAAGCTTTTTTAGCTGACTACAACGCGAAAATGAGCGGTTGCCTGATTCTTGACATTCGCATGGTAGGCATGACAGGTATCGAGCTTTACGAGCAATTACGGGCCCAGCGCTGCGCCATGCCCATTATTTTTTTGACGGGCCATGGCGATGTGCCATTAGCGGTCAAGGCACTCAAGCACGGTGCTTTTGATTTCATCGAAAAACCGTTCAACGACAACGAACTGGTAGATCGAGTAATTGAAGCACTGAAGTTCGAGGAAAGTCGGCGTGGACAAGACGCCGACCGGGCAGAAATCAGTGATCGCATAGCCACCCTGAGCGTACGCGAACGGGAGGTCATGGCTGCCATTCTTGCCGGCAAGCTCAACAAGGTAATCGCCGACGAGTTGCAGATCGCCATGCGTACCGTCGAAGTACA
>CAIYZZ010000499.1 GCA_903930805.1 uncultured Rhodocyclaceae bacterium
ATTGTGCCCGTCGAGCATCACCTCGCCCACGCCTCCAGCGCCTACCACTGTTCCGGTTTCCAGGAAAAGACTGCCATTCTCGGCATCGACGGCAAGGGCGAATACGCCACTACCTTCTTCGGTTACGGCGAGAACGGCCGTATCCACAAGATCAAGGAGTTTTTCGACCCGGATTCGCTCGGCGGTCTCTACGGCGCGATCACCGAATATCTCGGCTTCGAGATGCTCGATGGTGAATACAAGGTCATGGGCATGGCGCCCTATGGCGACCCGACACGCTACGACTTTTCACGTCTGGCAAAATTCGAGAACGGTGAACTGATCGTCAACACCGACTACGCCAACGTGATCGGTTTGCGCCGCTACAAGGAAAATGGCAAGGGCTACTACTTCTCGCCGAAGCTGATCGAGTGGCTCGGGCCCAAGCGGGCGGGCGACATTGCCGACGACCCCTACATTCACTACGCGGCGAGCATGCAGAAGCTGTTCGAGGATCTGTCGCTGCAAATGATGGATTACTACCTTGGTGACATCCTGCGCGAAACCGGAAAACTGGCCTTCGCCGGTGGCGGTGCGCTCAACGTCAAGCTCAACCAGAAAATCGTCGCGCGACTCGAAGTCAAGGAGCTGTTCGTCCAGCCGGCTTCAGGGGATTCTGGCACCGCCATCGGTGCGGCCTCCCATGTTTCGGTACAGCGCGGCGTGCCGGTCGAAAAAATGGAGCACGTTTTTCTCGGCCCGGCCTACAGCAACGAAGATGTCATCGCCGCGTGCGCCAAGCATCCGTCCAGGCTTCAATGGGAGCAGGTTGACGATGTGCCGCAGCGCATCGCGAAGATCCTCGCCAACGGCCACCCTGTCGCCTGGTTTCAGGGACGGATGGAATTCGGCCCGCGTGCTCTGGGCGGCCGCTCCATCCTCGGCTGCCCCAGTGCATCAGGTGTGGCCGACCGCAATAACGCGCAGATCAAGTTCCGCGAACGCTGGCGCCCGTTCTGCCCCTCAATGCTCGATACCGTCGGCCCGCAAATGCTCGGCTCGGATCACCCCGCCCCCTTCATGACCTTCACCTTCAAAGTCGCGGAAGAATGGAAAACCCGCGTACCCGAAGTCGTCCATGAAGACGGCACCTCGCGTGCCCAAGTGCTCAAGCGCGACCACAACCCACGCTACTACGATTTGATGCTAGAACTGGAAAAACTCACCGGCAACGGCGTGGTGCTCAATACCTCGCTCAACCGCCGCGGCGAACCGATGATCTGCTCGCCGACCGATGCACTGAATATGTTCTTCGGGTCGGATCTGGAATATTTGGTGATGGAAGACATCTTGGTCGCGAAATAAAGTGCTGCCTCCTCTCGTCAGTATCGCTATACCGGCTTACAACCACGCGGCTTATGTTGAGGCCTGCCTTGCTTCCGTGTGCGCGCAGACCTATCCAGAGCTTGAGCTGGTGATGATCGACGATGGTTCTACTGACGGCACATTCGAGATTGCCCGGAAATTTCTTGAATCACACGGCAACCGCTTCCGCCGCATTGTCCTTGAGCGCCAGGAGAATCAGGGGGTGTGCGCCACTTCCAATGCAGTTATTGCCGCCAGTCGGGGTGAATGGGTACATCTGCTGGGTTCGGATGATGCTCTCTATCCGAATAAGGTGGCACGCATTCAACAAGCTATCGACGCTTGGCAATGCCCTGACCTTGCGCTGGTGCATGCCGACATCGATATGATCGATTCTTCAGGGAAGGTCATCGAGGGCGCCCGGCTGCGCAAACAGCGTCCGCCACCCGGTATCAGTCGCGAAGCATGGCACTGGCTTTTTTTCAATCGCCAATACATCTTCAATCCGACCGTAGCGTTACGTAAAGACGCAATTTTATCCATCGGGGGATTTGACCCAGGACTGGCACTGGAGGATCTGGACTGTTGGTTGCGCCTGTCGGTTAGTCATGCCATCGCACGCGTGCCCGAGGTATTGGCAAGTTATCGAAAACACTCGACCAATAGTTCGCGCAAGCGAACCAAAATGCTTGCTGCCTTATTACATACCTACGGGAAATTTTTAGCGGGGCATGGCACGTTGATATCCGAAAAGGATGTCCAAAGCCATTTCAGAACAAATCTTAAATACGTCTGGCAACGCATACGCAAAGTTCGACCACTCCTGTTGCCTGTTGTTGCAACCGCGCTACTAAGTAGTTTTCTGCGTACTCCGCAGGTCCGAGATTACCAGCGCTTCGGAAACTTGATGGATGGATTAGCCAAGCAGGTGGGGGACGAATGAAAGCCTTTCCTTGGATTGAGCGGCCGGGGCAATTGCAGGTAATGGTCCGAATGATTAACCCCACGCGCGCGGCATTCATTGGCAGCCTGCTGCTGTCTTTTGTTGCCATTCAAGGCCAACTGGTTAACCGTGACGGTGTCCTTTACCTGGATATTGCAAGAGCAATTCTGGAAGAAGGATTGCGGGCGGTGGTACACATCGGCGACTTGAGTTTTCTGCCAATGTTGATTGCGGCTGTTTCCGTGTTGTCGCGCCTGGGTCTTGAATCATCGGCGCATCTCCTGAATGCACTTTTCCTGGCCGGCACCTGTGCCTTACTGGTGTCATGGAGCAAGCAGCAGGCCCCTGAAACAGCTTGGGCTGCATGCCTTGTCGTGTTGGCCATGCCTGCCTACAATCACTACCGTAGCGATATTCTTCGAGAGTACGGCTTCTGGTTCTTTTCCATTGCCGGCCTTTGGTTGGCAATGTGCTGGTTGGAAACTCAACGTTGGCGGGAGTTGCTGCTGAGCCAACTGGCACTGGCTACTGCAGCCTTGTTTCGCCTGGAGGCAATCGCCTTCTTTCCGGCATTGATGTTATGGCAGGTGTTTTCCGCGCCAGATGACCAAAAATCCAAACGCATAATCGCGACAAGCGCAGTGCCACTTTCCACCGTGGCGCTTGTGACTTTTTTCTTGGCTATTGGCGCGCTAGAGTTACCGGACCGTGCAGTCTATTTCTTGCAGGCAGCCAACCCCATCTACAAGTTGCGACTCTTTAACGAAGTTGCTGCGCGCTTTGCTGACGCTGTATTGAACAAATATTCACGCGAGGGGGCTTCTTACATTCTCTTCTTCGGGCTACTGACAGTTATCCCAATGAAGTTCTTTTCGGCGCTGGGCATTTTCGTCGTGCCGACGGTCTATCAGTTTCTAAGGCAGCCAGTTCGAGAAACTTTTTCCCGTTGGCAACCGTTGGGCTGGGCATTCCTGTTTTATCTACTGGTTCTGGCGGCATTCCTCACCCATCAGTTTTTTCTTAGCGCTCGTTATGTCAGCATGCTCAACCTGCTGATGGTGCCGGTGATTGCTGCCGGTTCGACGCTTTTTCTCAAGCGCTATTTCCGCTGGCGGGTACCCATGGTATTGCTTGCCCTGTTGGTCATGCTGGTAGATGTAGTCAGCTGGGGGCCGCGAAAAACGCACATTATTGAGACTGGGCAATGGCTCGCAAAGCATGTGCCTGACCACTCGAAAGTCTGCATGACAAACTCACGTATTGCTTACTATGCCGGCTGGCCAGTCAAACAAATGGCCATTGTGGATAATCTTGACAACATGCTCGCTCTGGATCGATGCGGTATGGTCGTCCTCGAGATAAATCAGAAAGACAAGAAATCAGCATTGTCACTATCCTCGCAAGGCTTCCACGAAGCGGCACGTTTCGCAAATACTGCAGGTGATATCGTGCTGGTTGCCGTTCGCGATTAGCACCCTGACAGCCAAGCGCGCAGTGCTTTCCGAAGATTCCGAACTCTGACTACCTGACGCCAATCGAGTTGTAACGCTTTGCGGAAATAACGCCGGGCAGTTTCCTTGTCACCAGCTCCAAGGACATTACGAAAAAGCGACAGGTAACGGTTAGCTGCATAACTAGAGCGCATTGGCTGACATGCTGGGGGTAATGTCCGAAAAACTTCGTCAATAAAATCACCGCACCCCTCAGTCATACCAAAGTTTTTATGGCGCAGACTGCCCGAGTGTTTATTTACCCGCACCATAAGGTGGTCAATGCACCCAATATGAGCTTGAGCGATCAGATGAGCAAAAACAGGAATGTCCTCGCGCTGGCGTAAATGCTCCGGGTAGGGACGTTGGGCAAATAAAGACTTGCGTGCAACAAACGACCCGTGCCCAAGGCTGATGCGCTTGTGCACAAGGTAGTCGGCCACTCTTTTTTCAACTTTCGCTTGCGGCAAGATGGGGCGATAAACCTTCTCCCTGCCATCCATGTAACAGCTGAGGTGGCCACCGAGCAACAAATCTGTTTCGGGATGTTGGGCTAGGTATAGGCAAACTGCCTGGATGGTTCCGGGCATCAGTTCATCGTCGGCGTCGAGAAACAATACATGACTACCCCGACTTAGACGCAGACCTTGGTTACGTGCCGACGCCGCGCCAGAATTGGCTTGGCGAAAATAACTAAAGGTTTCTCCCCATGTCCGCTGAAGTTCCTGGATAACCATTGCTGTGTTATCAGTTGACCCGTCATCAACAACGATCAATTCCTCTGCTGGAGACATCTGTGCCAAAACGGAGGTTAGCGATTGCTGCAGGCGATCCCCATAGTTGTAGGCAGGTACAATGACACTCAGTCGAATTGGGCTACCGTCCGACATCTGGAAAGTAAGGTGGGAAGGCCCTGTATCCATAGTTTGAGCCACGCGGGAAAGACAGCGATCGTTCCGCGATTTGGCGAGTCCCGATAAAGAAAAGTTAAATTGAAAAAAAATCCAAACCGTCTAGCAGAGGCCCAGCTTCCGGCTAACTTCGGCCTGTTCATCGCCCTAAGCTGGCTGCACATGCTGACGGTAACGTGGGCATATTACCGCGAAGGCAACCCGGCATTCGGCCTGAATATGCTGACAGCCTTCCATCTTTCCGCCTGGTCAATCTATAGCCTGCTCTACCTGTTGCCAGGACTGCTACCGGCCCTGTTGGTCGGCAGTTTGGTTAAACAGAGGACTTGGATAGTTGCATCTTTAGCGGTTTTCGGCACCAGCCTGTGCATCTTGTTCATCCGCTCGGACAGCGTCATCTACGATCTATATAGGTTCCACTTTAACGGCTTTGTCGTCAATTTGCTGATGACGCCCGGTGGGGTGCAATCCCTGGGGGGGGGAGGGGATACCTATCTGTCCATCGCCCTTACCGCACTCGGCCATATTTTGCTGCAGTCGTTGCTGTGGCCAACAAGCAGTTGGGTAGTCGCAAATAAACTTATTCCAGTCAGATGGGGAATAGTGCTGGCGGTGCTGACAACCTTGATGATAGGCGAGCGTGTGGCATTTGGCATGGCCGACATCAGGAATGATGGCAATGTATTAAATGCCGCCAAGGTTTATCCGTTTTATGGGCGCACCACATTTCGCAGCGCAGCCACGAAACTTGGCATCGAGCCGGCACGTCGCGCGGATAAGGCGGCAGTTGAACTCAATGGCGGGCGCCTGAACTACCCGATCGGCAAGCTCGAATACGCTCCCGTACCCCGTCCGCCCAACGTGGTGATACTGGTTGCGGAATCATTGCGTTGGGATCGGATGACCCGGGAGATCATGCCCAACACCTGGCGTCTTGCGCAAAGAAGCCAATATTTCACCCATCATTATTCCAGTGGCAATGGCACCCGCGAAGGATTGTTCGGTTTGTTCTACGGGCTGTATGGATCCTATTGGTCGAATTTCTTGCACGCCCAAAGGAGTCCGCTGCTGATGGATCGCATGCAGGAACTGGGTTATCAGTTCGATATCCGCACCAGCGCAAAATTCTCTTACCCTGAGTTTGACAAGACGCTTTTCGCGAAAATTTCTGTTGATGCCTTGCATGAGAGCGGGGGAAGCATGGCCCCATGGGAACACGACCAGCAAAACACCACTGCCCTGATCGACTTCCTGAACAATAGAGACCCCGCTCGTCCCTTCATGAGTTTCTTCTTCATCGAGTCAACGCACGCACGCTACACTTTCCCTGATTCGGCCATCATCGCCAGACCTTATCTTGAGAATGTTAACTATGCAACCATGAGTCGGGCGTCACTGACACCCAACATCGACCAGTTGCTCAATCGGTATACCAACGCGGCGCACTGGATCGACGTGCAAATGGGCCGGATTTACGCCGAACTGGAAAAGCAGGGCCTGCTCGACAATACCATCATCATCGTTACTGGCGACCATGGTGAGGAGTTCATGGAAAAGGGTGCCTGGGGCCATAACTCGGATTTTGTCGATGAGCAGATTCGCACCCCCATGGTGATGTGGGCACCCGGTCGCGAGCATCGCGTCATCAATGATGTCAGCAGTCATCTCGATATCGGCACTACCCTTATGCAAATCCTCGGGGCACCCAAGGACTCGGGGGGGTACTCGCTGGGAACCAGTCTTTTCGATCTGGCAGATCGTCCGTTTGTCGTGAGCAGTGACTGGCATAGCATCAGCGTGATCGCGAAAGACATGAAATACCGCATTCCCTACGCAAACCGTGGCACGGATAATTGGCTACCGACAGATATGGGGGACGCCCCATACTCCGGTGATGCGGTTACCGAGGTGTTGAAGAGGAACAACCCGATAGTTCTCGATGCCATCAAAAACTGCTCGAAGTTCACATCACGATAATTTGGAAATCAAGTGAGCGTAACCAAATATCGGCGCGGAGAAGGCGCATTTTTCTGGAGCATGTTGCTCACGGGTTTGGTTGTGGTGATCTACGTGTTGCGCCTGACCGGCCCCACCGATCTGGAAGCCGACGCCCAGCAGCGCAACGTCGCCTACGTGATGGATGCAGCATGGCAGGGCCACTGGTTGGTTCAAACCGAGGCGCGTGGCTGGCTCATGTCGAAGCCACCGCTACATACCTGGCTCACCGGCGCATTTGTTCTGGCCGGGGGCGCCAATCGACTGACGCTGACCTTGTCGTCGGCCCTGGCAGTACTGGTGATGACATTGTTGGTCTATCGTGTCGGCCGGCAGCGCTTCAATCCCGCCGCCGGCGCTTTTGCCGGGTTGGCTTGCGCCTTGGCACCCATGATGGCGCGACACATCGCCTTGGTGCGCACTGATGCTTTGTTCGCTCTGACTATCACCCTGGCGGCCTTTGCTGCATACCGCGCCTGGGAGCGGGGCGGGGGTTGGGTTCCGTTCTGGTTGGCGGGGGCTGCCGCTACTCTGACCAAGGGGCCGCTCGGTTTGATTTTGGCCGCAGCCGGTTTGTTGGCGTGGTTCTGGGAAAAGCGCACCGATTCTGCCGCGCCACCGCCGCAGGGATCGCACTGGGGCGGTATTAGCCTGTTTCTCGCCCTTACGCTGGGGTGGTTGTTCTTGGCTGTTTATTTTTATGGCTACGCCTTGATCGACAAGTTGTTCTTCGACGAATTGTTCGGTCAAGTAACCGGCATGCGCAAGGACATCACGCCGGGTGAAAATTTTTATAAACCAACCCTGTTTTTCGTCGCTCGCTTCCTTCCCTTCAGCCTTTTTGTCTGCTACGGTCTATGGCGGGTCGTCCGGCGACCGACCGCAGATGCATCCGAGCGTCGCTTCGAGCGCTTTCTGTTTGTCTGGATTGCCGTGGGGTTGCTGCTGTTTTCGCTCGGCGCCCATTTTCGGGCGGACCTGCTGGTGCCGCTCTGGCCGGCCGGCGCCCTGCTGGCCGGCCGGGAGATGGCGCATCTGGGCCAGCAGATCGGGTCACGCCGCATGGCCGCTGCCATGGCAGTCGCAGTCGGCCTTTTGATCTGGATGGTTTACTGGGGCTACCATTCGGGGGCGATGAAAAACAAGGAGGTGCGTTACTCCGTGGCAACCGACCAGGCAGGGCTTGCGCTGGCAACTAGCGGGCTCGACATGCAACTGATACAGCACCTCGATACACCTGTCACACTGCAAATTCACTTGGGTATCTATCGGCCTTGGATCAGTGAGGATGAAGCGTTGCGCTTGGCCAACAGAGCCACTCCCGTTTTTCTGGCGGTATCCTCGACAGAAAAATATCAAGCGCTGTTCGGCTCAACTGGCCCCGCTTTGCAAGAGATATTCCGCTGGCCATCCGCTGATTCCAGCCAAACAACACTAATCCGGATTTTTACCAATGGCAGCCACCGCCAGTAAATCTAGCCTCGCCATTTATCTGCGTCTTCTGGGTTATGTAAAACCCTATATGGGGTCGTTCGCCATCAGCATTCTTGGTTTCGTTATCTACGCCTCGTCGCAACCGATGCTGGCAGCCATGCTCAAGTATTTCGTCGATGGTCTGGCAGATCCCCAGAAGGCGATCATCACGGGGCTACCGTTGCTCGACGGCTTGCAGATGATGCACGCTGTGCCTTTGATGGTAGTCCTGATTGCCTTTTGGCAGGGGATTGGTTCCTATCTTGGCAACTATTACATTTCCAAGGTTTCGATGGGACTGGTGCATGACCTGCGCATAGCACTGTTCAACAGCCTGCTGACTTTGCCGGACCCCTATTACGACCACAACAATTCCGGCCATCTGATCTCTCGCATCATCTTCAACGTCACGATGGTAACGCGTGCCGCCACCGATGCCATCAAGGTCATTATCCGTGAAGGCTTGATCGTCATCTTCCTGTTTGGCTACCTGCTCTGGACGAATTGGCGCCTGACGCTGGTAATGGTCGCCATCCTGCCGGTGCTGGCCTTGCTGGCTCGCAATGTCAGCCGTAAATTCCGCAAACAGGCCAAAAAGATTCAGGTGTCGATGGGTGACGTGACACATATTGCCTCCGAGGCAATTCAGGGTCATCGCGTTGTCCGCAGCTTTGGCGGCGGGCCATATGAACAGCAACGGTTTCTGGCGGCCAGTGAGAATAATACGAAAAAGCAGTTGCGCATGATCCAGACATCTTCAACGGCTACGCCAGCCATGCAACTCGTGGTGTATAGCGCAATGGGCCTGCTGTTCTTCCTGGTCCTCTGGCTGCGCGGCGACGCGACCCCGGGCGACCTGATCGCCTACATCACGGCGGCCGGCCTGCTACCCAAACCGACGCGACAACTGTCCGAAGTCAGTTCTGCAATCCAACGGGGGGTGGCGGGGGCTGAGAGCATTTTCGAGCAACTTGACGAACCACCGGAAACGGACCTTGGCACACAGGAGCGCGAACAGGTGGCGGGGCGTATCGAGATACGGAACTTGTCATTCAGTTATTCCGGTGCGGAGCGGCGCGTACTCGATGGAGTGAACTTCAACATCGAACCCGGACAGATGGTTGCGCTGGTCGGCCGTTCCGGCAGCGGCAAGTCGACGCTCGCCAACTTGATTCCGCGTTTCTATCACCACACCGAGGGGCACATCCTCATCGATGGGATCGATGTCGAGCATTACACCCTGCGCAATCTGCGGCGTCATGTGGCCGTCGTGAACCAGACCGTTACCCTGTTCAATGACACGGTAGCGAACAATATCGCCTATGGCGATCTGGCTGGGGCAACCCGCACCGCTATCGAGCATGCTGCCGAGGCAGCATTTGCCCGTGAGTTCATCGAACAATTGCCGCAAGGCTTTGATACGCTGGTCGGTGAAAATGGCGTGCTGCTATCGGGCGGCCAGCGCCAGCGCTTGGCAATCGCACGAGCGTTGCTGAAAGATGCGCCGGTACTGATTCTGGACGAGGCCACTTCCGCGCTGGATACTGAGTCGGAAAAGCATATACAAACCGCGCTGGATCAAGCCATGCGCGGACGCACGACACTAGTGATTGCGCATCGGCTTTCCACGGTCGAAAAAGCTGATGTGATCCTGGTGATGGATAAAGGGAAAATCGTTGAGCGCGGTACGCACGCGGAACTTCTTACCATCGACGGTCACTACGCCCGCTTACACGCCATGCAATTTCGCGAGCCGACTGAGCCGTAAGCCTGCTTGGGCCTTATGTGCCAAGCAACACCGTCTCGATGGCGCGCCGCAACGCGCTACCTTCCGGCCAGTTTTGCAGAAACCGCGCTCGATCTTTCCGCCACGCTCGCGCATAGGATGCCGCTTCCCCATGCTGATGGGTGGCATCGAGATCAATCAAGCACAAGCGGTTCTCGCACCAGAGCAGATTGGTGGCCTTCAGGTCGCCATGGCTGATTCGGGCAGAAACCAGTCTGCCAAATAATTCCCGGATGGCTTGAAGTTCTGCTGCGGGAGGTTCCACATCTACGCATGACGCCAACCGATCCGCAAGATTCCCGCCTGCACAATATTCGACAATCAGCCAGGCACGCCCGCGCAGTGGGCCCAGGCGCTGTTCGATCATGGCAAGCGGGCGCGGTGTGGGGATGCCAAGAAAAGTTAGTCGCTGCCCTTCCACCCATGAGTGCCAAGCCCGGCTCGGTCGCCAACAACGTGAGAGGGCGTGCCCAGGACTTTTGATGTTGTAGCGTTTGATCACCAGCTTTCGGTCACCAAGCTCAATTAGCGCCAAGGTAGCCGTTCTGCCGCGTTTAAGCGGGACGCCACTGTCTAGCCAGTGATCGGGATCGGCAACGAGCGGTGCCAAAAGCTCGGACTCGTCACGTACCATCGCAACAAAACGGTCGCGGCGCTTCTCAACCTTGAACAGGCTGCAATCCCGCAGGCACTTGCTCAGATAATCGGCGAGGCGACGCTCTTTGGCCTGCACGACCTCACGCTCAAGCAGAGGCGGGTCAGGCAACTGACCCGGGTTGCCCTCGCCATAGGCCGCAAGAAGATCATTGCGCGCTGATGCTTCCCAAGCCGAAGGTAATTGCGCCAGCAACAAAGCCAGATTTCGCGTTGCATGCAGACCGGACGATGTGGCCCGGATCGCATCACCATCGATGACGTAGAGCGTATTGCCTTTGAAGAGGAAATTCCCCAAATGCGCATCCTCCTGAACCAGTCCACGCGCGTGCATCAGGCCGAGCATCGTGAACGCCGGCCGTATCCGCACATCCTGAAGCTGAGCGAGATTCTGTGCACCATCGATAAATTCGGTGAGGAGATAGTGACC
>CAIYZZ010000500.1 GCA_903930805.1 uncultured Rhodocyclaceae bacterium
GATGGCGCCGTCCGCCACCGTCTTGGCCCGATCTTCGGCAGCACGCAGAATCTGGCGCTCAAAATGGATTGTGATCCAGTGCTGTGCAACAACGAGCACGACAATCAGGAACCCCTGGATGAGAATCTGTAACTTGAGCTGCAGCCCAATCTTGCTCCACCAAACCGAAAGACCGTTCATGGTTCCCCCCCCCTCGTATCGCAAATGATAGCGCTTCCCGTCCGACGTGTTAACAAACAACTTTGTCCAGTAGGTTAATGAGGCCTCGCCGACTTTTACGACGACTGGCTTGCCAGAGGTTTCTCATGCCACTTGAGCAATGCGGCAAACAGCACATCAGGATCGACTGGTTTGGCAACGAAGTCATTCATTCCAGCCCCGAAGCATTTCGCCTTGTCTTCAGAGAACGCATTCGCAGTCATGGCAATGATGGGTGTTTCGGCCCGGTCAGGCAGTTGGCGTATCCGTCGCGTGGCTTCAAGGCCGTCCATGTTCGGCATCTGCATGTCCATCAGGATCAGGTCGTAGGCGTTCCCGGTGGCCAACTCCACGGCCTTGACCCCATCTTCGGCAATATCGACAGCCTGCTTCACGTCCCGCAGCAGTTCCAGCGTGACCTCGCGGTTAATCAATTCATCTTCCACCAGCAGAATTCGTTTGCCGCTGTGGTCGCGGACCAGCGCGGCCTCGGCAGACTGCACCGGCGGTGGTGCCTGGATCGGGGCGGAAACGCCCCCCTTCCTGAGCCGGGCGGTGAACCAGAAAGTGCTGCCGGTACCGAGCGTGCTGACCACGCCGGCATCGCCACCCATCAACTGGGCGAACTTCTTGGTAATGGCCAGGCCCAATCCGGTGCCCCCGTACTTGCGGGTGGTCGAGTTGTCGGCCTGCTCGAACGCCATGAACAGTTTCGGCGTCACCTCGGGTGGGATGCCGATGCCCGTGTCCTGTACCTCGAAGCGGACCAGCACGTTGTCGTCGGTTTCCTCCTCGGGTTTGGCGCGGAGCGTGACGCTGCCGGTTTCGGTGAATTTGATGGCGTTGGTGGCGTAATTGAGCAAGGCCTGCTGGAGTCGGGTCGGGTCGCCCAGCAGGCGGGGCAGCGGGGCACTTTCGATCAGCAGCTTGATGTTCTTCGCCTGCGCCCTATCATAGAGGATGGAACCCACGTTGGCGGTGATGCTGCCGACGCTGACGTTGGTTTCTTCGAGGGCAAACTTGCCGGCCTCGATCTTGGAGAGTTCCAGGACGGCATTGATGGTGCCCAGCAGATGCTGTCCTGCGGTGTCGATCTTCTCCAGGCGTACCGCCTGTTCTGGGGACACGCCGGCACGCCGGATCAGGTGCGTCATACCGGTGATGGCGTTGAGCGGCGTGCGGATCTCGTGCGACATGTTGGCCAGAAATGAGCTTTTGGCAACGTTGGCGGCTTCGGCAGCCTCCTTGGCCCGGGACAGGTCGGCAGTGCGCTGGGCTACCTGCTCTTCAAGGTGTTGCTTGTGTTCCTTGAGTTCCTGCTCCACCTTCTGCCGTTCGTCGATTTCTTCAAGCAAGTCTGCTTGATAGGCGCGCAAATCCTCGCGCATCAGGGTGAAGCTGCGGATCAGGGCGCCCACCTCATCCCCGCCGGCCTGAGGCAACGGTGTATCGAACTCCCGCCTGGCGAGGTCCTTGGCAGCTAATGACAAGCGACTCATGGGGCGAACGACGACGGCTTCAACCATCACGATCCAGACGAAGCCGAGCAGCATGACGATGGTCACCAGCAGAACCGTCAGCTGATAATGTCGGGCCGTGTGCTTATTCATCCACCGGGAAAGATCAAGATGGATCGTCAGGCGGCCCACCGGCTGCCCCAGGTAAGCAATGTTCTTTTCCAGCGCCTGTACGCCTGGGTGGCCCGCCAGCGGGGTAGCCGCCCCTGTCATGAGCGGGTAGATCTGCTTGTCGCGCTCATTGGTCAGGAGGATGTGCTCCCAATCCGGGTTTTTCTTCTTCAGTTCCCCGAGGTTCTCGTTGATGATGTCCAGCTGGCTCGCCAGCATCAACGGGATCAAGCCCTCGATCACGCTGTCCAGATGGTGATCCACCTCTTCGAGATATTCGACTTTCTGGGTTTCCAGGTAACGGGGAATCCAGACGAAATTGAGAAAGGAGAATGCAACCAGGCCGGCAAGCAGTACGGGCAGCAGCAACTTCCAGCGCAGCGACATCGCGTATCTACTTCCTGTCCCCGACCCAATAGCTTTCGAGTCCCCACTTGCGCATCACGAGGTAGTCATCTAGGGACGTCGTCATCGGGGATTGCATCGGAACCTCGTCCAGCAGCAACTTGCCGGCGGGTGTGGCGCTCAATTCCAGCAGCGCCTTCTTGAGCGATTCGCGGATTTCGGCCCGGAGTCGGGGGTGTGCGGCGACAGGATGGGGAGGCATGGGCCGGGTGGTATAGAGCACCCGCAGTCCATCCCGGATCGCCGCGTCCTGCTCGGCGAGGGTTTTTTCCACGCCTCCGCCGGCATCGGCGAGGCCGTTCAGTACGTGCAGGTAGGCAGAACTGTGGGTTCTTGCATTCACCATGGTCATGTCGATCTTGTAGAGGCGGCTCAGATCCGCCCGCAACAGAAGGCTGGCCCCCAGTGCATTGGGCGAAGGAACCGCCAGAGTTTTCCCCGCAAGTTCCTCCACACTTTTTACCGGGCTGTCCTTGCGTACCACGAGAATCCCGCGCAAGGGTTCCTGGTCGCGGACGAGGGGAATGTAACCCTGGGAATCGCTGACGCGGAGGATGTGATACGGATTGGCATAGACGAAATCGAACGTCCCCTTCTCGAGCGCCGTTTCAAATTCCGGAACGGTCAGGGTGGCGACCAGGCGAATTTCGAGTCCGGTGCGCCGGCTAAGCTCATCGACAATGGGCTTCCAGATGGCGAACAGTTTGCGCTGCTCGAACTGGGGCACTACGCCGAAGGTATAGGTTGTCTCGGCGCCGGCAGCAAAAGCTGTCGACAGGATCAGCCAGCAAACGGCCAGGCTGCGGATCAGTTTTCGCCCGATCACTTTTATCCAAAGGAAAATCTGCTGATCTACCGTAGCCATTCAATTCTTCCCCCGATACGCTACCGAGCAAATATCCCCTTTGCATGGGTAGCTCATTAGTTTGGGAGATACTATCCCACTTTCACTTGACTGTCAGAGCCTGATTCAGGACACAAACGCTTTGTCAGAAGCCCAGTTTCTCGCCCGCGCCGAGTAATGTGGCCACGCCAAGGATTGCAAAGATCGCCGCAGCAACGGCATGCACCAGGCGCACCGGCATCTTGTGGGCGATACGGTCGCCCAGCAGCACCGCCGGGACGTTGGCGATCATCATGCCCAGGGTCGTGCCCGCCACCACGGTAAAGAGGGCCTGATACTGGGCTGCCAGCGCTACCGTGGCCACCTGGGTCTTGTCGCCCATCTCGGCCAGGAAGAAGGCGATCAGCGTCGTGCCGAACACACCGGAGCGTGCCAGCTTGGCATCGTCTTCATCGAATTTGTCCGGGATCAGGGTCCAGATGGCCATCGCGATAAACGAAACGCCCAGCACCCAGCGCATGGTTTCCGGTCCGGCGAGCGACGTGATCCACGCACCGAGCGCGCCGGCAAAGCCGTGGTTGGCAACAGTGGCGACAAAGATGCCTAAAACGATCGGCAGCGGCTTGCGAAACTTCGCGGCCAGAATGAAGGCGAGGAGTTGGGTCTTGTCGCCAATTTCGGCCAAGGCAACGATGCCTGTCGAGATGAGAAAGGCTTCCACGGGATTCCTTGACTGGAAAAAAGTCGGCGCTGGCGGGACGGCGTTAAAGTGTAAAAGCGGCCTATCGCGGCGCGTAGGAAAACATGTCGGCAAAGAATTCTTCTTTCGGCAGGCCGCGCGCGGTGAAATCAGCCCACGCTGCTTCGCACATGGCCGGGGCACCGCAGGCATAGACCTGATAGGCCGCCACATCCGCATGATCGGCCAGTGCCGCCTCATGGACCAAGCCGGTGCGACCGGTCCAGGCATCACCCGCTGCGGGTTCCGACAGCACGGGTGTGTAGGTGATGTGCGCATGCTCGGTGGCCCAGCCTTCGGCGAGCGCATGCATATACAGGCCGGCGCGATCCTTGGCACCCCAGTAGAGCTGCATCGGGCGGGTAAGGCCGATATGCAGGGCATGCTCCACCAGTCCCTTGAGCGGGGCAAAACCGGTACCGCCGGCAATCAGGATGATTGGCTTGTCCGATTCCTCACGCAGGAAGAAGCTGCCGAGCGGACCTTCGATGCGCATGATGTCCTTCTGCTTCATCGTGGTGAAGACATGCTCGGTGAAGTTGCCGCCGGGAATACGGCGCACGTGGATCTCGAGCAGTTCATCAGCATGCGGCGCACTGGCGAGCGAAAAAGCGCGGCGCTTGCCCTCCGGAAGCAGGAATTCGATGTACTGGCCGGCCAGAAATTGCAGTCTTTCATTGGCTGGCAGCTTGAGGCTGATGACCATCACGTCGTCCGCGACGCGCTCCAGCTTCTGCACACGGCAGGGCAGAATCTTGACCGGGATGTCACGCGCGGCGCTGACTTCGCGCACCTCGATGCTCAAGTCGGACAGGGGTTTGGCACAACAGAACAGCGCCATGCCGGCCGCGCGATCTTCGGGGGGGAGTGCGCTATCTTGTGCCAAGCCATGGTCGACTTCGCCCTCCAGCACCTTGCCCTTGCAGGCACCGCAAGCGCCGTTCTGGCAACCGTAGGGCAGATTGAAACCGGCATCCAGCGCGGCTTCGAGCACAGTGGCGCCGGCAACGACGCTAAAAACGTGGCCGCTGGGCTGGAGGGTGACTTGATGGGTCATGCGATAATCGTCCAGTGAGAAATACTTCAAGAAAATTGCAGAGAAGGTTGCTGATCGTCGGTTGCGGCGACGTCGTGCGCCGCGCGTTGCCTGCCTTGATGCGCCGCTGGAAAGTCTTTGCGCTGGTGCGCGCTTTCGACTCGTCGCTGCGTGAGTTGGGGGTTACCCAGATTCTCGGCGACCTCGACCAACCCGCCACCCTGCGACGTCTTGCCGGGCTGGCGCATGCCGTACTGCACAGCGCCCCGCCGCCCGGTAGCGGCACCCCGCGCAATGATCTGCGCACCCGGCGCCTACTGGCTGTGCTGCAAGGCGCGGCAAGTCTACCACGGCGCCTTGTTTACATCAGTACCACCGGGGTCTATGGCGACTGCGCCGGGGCCGTGGTACCCGAAACCCGGCCGCTGGCTGCCGCTACCGCGCGCGGGCAACGTCGCGTTGCCGCCGAGCGCCTGTTGCGCAATTTTGGCCGGGGCAGCGCCGTGCGCGTCAGCATTTTGCGCGCACCCGGCATCTACGCGGCCGACCGTCTGCCGCTCGAGCGCATCCGCCGGGGCGACCCGGTGCTGGCGGCGAACGAGGATGTGTTTACCAATCACATCCACGCCGAAGATCTGGCTACCGCTTGTATTGCGGCGCTGGAACGTGGCGGTGCCAACCGTGCCTACAACATCAGCGACGATTCGGCCCTGCCGATGGGCGAGTGGTTCGACCGCCTCGCCGACTCCTTTGCCCTGCCCCGGCCGCCTCGTGCGACACGGGCGGAAGTTATAACGCGTCTGTCACCGATGCTGCTCTCCTTCATGGGCGAATCGCGGCGACTGGACAACGCGCGCATGAAGCGCGAACTGAAATTGCGCCTGCGTTATCCGACGGTGGATGACGGCATCGCGCATGCCTTGAGGAATCCCTTATGCTCTGGTTAAAAGCCTTCCATATTATTTTCGTCGTCAGCTGGTTCGCCGGTTTGTTCTACCTGCCGCGCATCTTCGTCAATCTGGCCATGGTGCCTGCAGACAGTCATGCCGAGCGCGAGCGACTCTTGCTGATGTCGAGGAAGCTTTACAAATTCGTCACGCCTATCGGTGCGCTGGCGGTGATCACCGGTCTGTGGCTGTGGCTGGGATACGGATTTGCGGGCGGCTGGCTGCATGCCAAGACGACGCTGGTGGCGGGTCTGGTGGTTTATCACCTGTATTGCGGCAGACTGCTCAAGACCTTCGCCACCGGACAGAATCAGCGCTCGCATGTCTGGTTCCGTTTTTTCAACGAAGTGCCGGTATTAGTGCTGCTGGTTGTTTGCATTCTCGTTGTGGTGAAACCATTTTGAATACTGAATTGCCGTCCCGCCAGCGCCGATTTTCTCGCCAGCCACGGGAGGCAGGGGATGAACGTGGCGAGTCATTTTTTGCCACCTGCCCGCGCGGGCTTGAGGCATTGCTGGCCGAGGATATCGGTGCGGCCGGCGGCAAGCAGGTGGCCATCACACCCGGTGGCGCGGGATTTTCCGGCACGCTGGAAACCTGCTATCGGGTGAACCTGGAATCGCGCATTGCCACGCGCGTACTGTGGCGTGTCGCCAGCGCCGACTTTAACAACGAGGCCGACATCTACCGGCTGGCCTACGAATTAGCTTGGCCGAAGCTGTTCAAGGTAGAGCACAGTATCCGCGTCTATGTCACTGCGGTACGAGCACCCTTCAAGAGCATCGAGTTCATCACGCTGAAGGTGAAGGACGCCGTCTGCGATCGTTTTCGCGCTGATGTTGGTAAGCGACCCGACGTGAATACCGCCGCGCCGGACATTCGCATCCACCTGTTCGTCACCGAGAAGACCGCGACGCTGTATCTCGATACCTCGGGCGAACCGCTCTGGCTGCGCGGCCAGAAGATCGCCAAGGTGGCCGCTCCGCTCAAGGAGAACCTCGCCGCCGGCATACTGCGCCTGGCTGGCTGGACGCCCGACCAACCTCTGCTCGATCCGATGTGTGGCTCGGGTACGCTGTTGCTGGAAGCTGCCGGCATGGCGCTGGGCGATGCACCGGGACTGGCGCGCGACATGAAGGATTTCGGTTTTACCCGGCTGACCAATTATCAGCCGTCGCTGTGGCGCCGGCTCTGCATGGGGGCGGCGGAACGGCGTGTGGCCGCACCGGCAAAGTTGCCAATCTGGGGCAGCGATATTGACGGCGATGCCGTCGCACGCAGCGCACAAAACCTCGCCCATGCCGGCCTTGACGACCTGATCGAACTGCGATGTACCGACCTGCTGGAAATTTCTCCGCCCGCAGCGAGCGGCATCCTTGTCGCCAACCCACCCTACGGCGAGCGGCTCGGCGAGTCCGCCGAGTTGGCGGCGTTTTATCCGCGCCTGGGTGATGCGCTCAAACGCAACTTCGCCGGCTGGAACTGCTGGTTTCTTTCGGCCGACACAAACCTGCCGAAAGCAATCGGCTTGAAACCGGCGCGCAAGACACCGCTGTACAACGGTGCCCTCGAATGCCGCCTCTACGGCTTTCCCATGGTGGCCGGCAGTGCGCGCCCGTAGCGTTCCTCAGCCCGTAAATTTCGCAATATAGGACCAGAGCAGCTTTACCGTTATGGCAAAGACGATCAAAAATATCGCTGCCTTGCTGGTCAGTACTTTGAAGATCAATTGCCCGAACATGGCGGTTGAGCCACTGGCCTTGACTGATTCACGCCGATCAAGCCCGCTACGACGCCCATCGTCACCCACACGGGGGGCGTCACGCCGATCAAGCCCGCTACGGCGCGAGTCTTCGCGCGCACCGAGTATCGTATCGCGGGAAATGAGCGGGTTATCGAATTCGTCAGCCTCCAGCCGTCTCTGGTCACCCTCATCGACGGCACGATAGGCCTCCTTCATGGAGATTTTCTGCTGCCCGATCAGATCGATGGCACGAATGATCTTGTTGGTTTGCGCCAGAAACAGCAGTTCTGCACCGACCGCCATCGGCAAACCCTGGCGCTGACCATCGCGCGAATCCATCATCAGCCGGCTGATGAACACGTCAAGCTCCGGACTGCCCCACATCAGGCAGACCTTCTTCGTCAGGTGTCCGATCGCCTCAAGCGCACAGTTATCACTGTTGTTTTCTGTGGTAGCCATCCAAACCTACACAATGTCGAGGTGCTGAATGCCGCCATGCAAATCTTTGTCGGCCGTTTCCTTGCCGTGCAGCTTGATCATCAGGCGCACTTCGTTCATCGAGTCGGCGAAACGCAGAGCATCTTCGTAGCTGATCTTGCCGGCCTCGTAGAGGTCAAACAGCGCCTGGTCGAAGGTTTGCATGCCCAACTCGCGCGACTTCTTCATGATCTCCTTGATGCCATGCACCTCGCCTTTGCCGATCAGGTCGGAGATCAGCGGCGAGTTGAGCAGGATTTCGATAGCGGCGGCGCGACCCTTGCCCTCCTTCAACGGGATCAGGCGCTGCGAAACCACCGCCTTGAGGTTCAGCGACAAATCCATCAGCAACTGCGGGCGGCGCTCCTCGGGGAAAAAGTTGATGATGCGATCCATCGCCTGGTTCGAGTTGTTGGCGTGCAACGTGCCCATTGCCAAGTGACCGGTTTCGGCAAAGGCGATGGCATGCTCCATGACTTCGCGGTCGCGGATTTCGCCGATGAGAATCACATCGGGTGCCTGACGCAGCGTGTTCTTCAGTGCCGCCTCCCAAGATTCGGTATCGACGCCGACTTCGCGCTGGGTGATGACGCAGTTCTTGTGTTCATGCACGTATTCGACCGGATCTTCGATGGTGATGATGTGGCCGTAGCTGTTTTCGTTGCGATAACCGATCATCGCCGCCATCGAGGTGGATTTGCCAGACCCGGTGCCGCCCACAAACAGTACCAGGCCCCGCTTGGTCATCACCACATCCTTCAGCGTCGCCGGCAACTTCAAGTCCTCGAATGTCGGGATCGTGGTGGTAATGGTGCGCAGGATCAGGCCAGTACGCGCCTGCTGGACAAAGGCGTTGACGCGAAAACGGCCGATACCCGCAGGGCTGATGGCAAAGTTGCATTCCTTGGTGGCCTCGAATTCGGCAGCCTGTTTGTCATTCATCACCGCACGCGCGAGTTCCAGCGAGTGTTGCGGTGTCAGCGCCTGCGCCGTAACCGGCGTCATCTTTCCATCGACTTTGATGGCGGGCGGGAAACCAGCGGTGATGAAAAGGTCGGAACCTTTCTTCTGGATCATCATCGCCAGAAGTTGATGCATGAATTTCAGTGCTTCCTCGCGTTCCATGGTTCTGCTCCGTAGTTAGGCAGCGAAATTGTCTTTATTGGCAGCCTTGCTGCGCGCCTCGGCTGACGACACGATGTTGCGCTTGACCAGATCCTGCAGGTTCTGATCGAGCGTCTGCATGCCATATTGCTGACCGGTCTGAATCGCAGAGTACATCTGTGCAATCTTGGCCTCGCGAATCAGGTTGCGGATGGCCGGGGTGCCGACCATGATTTCGTGTGCGGCGACGCGTCCGCTACCGTCCTTGGTTTTCAGCAGCGTCTGCGAGATGACGGCTTTGAGCGATTCCGACAACATCGAGCGCACCATTTCCTTCTCGGCGGCGGGGAAAACGTCGATGATCCGGTCGATGGTCTTGGCTGCCGACGAGGTATGCAAGGTACCGAATACCAGATGGCCAGTTTCAGCGGCAGAGAGCGCAAGACGGATGGTTTCGAGGTCGCGCATTTCGCCCACCAGAATCACGTCCGGGTCTTCACGCAACGCCGAGCGCAACGCATTGTTGAATGACAGGGTATGCGGCCCGACCTCGCGCTGATTGATCAGACACTTCTTCGATTCATGGACGAATTCGATCGGGTCCTCGACAGTGAGGATGTGGCCAAATTCATTCTCGTTCTTGTGGTTCACCATGGCGGCCAGGGTGGTCGATTTTCCAGAACCGGTCGGGCCGGTCACCAGCACCACGCCGCGCGGCTGGTCGGCCAGTTCCGCAAAGATCTTGGGACAATTGAGATCTTGTAAAGAAAGAATCTTGGAGGGAATCGTCCGCAACACAGCCGCGGCACCGCGGTTTTGCACGTAGGCATTGACCCGGAAGCGTGCCAGGTTTGGTATCGCGAAGGAAAAGTCGCACTCGAGATTTTCCTCATAGACCTTGCGCTGCCCGTCGTTCATGATGTCATAGATCATGCTATGTACATCCTTGTGCTCCATCGCCGGCAGGTTGATACGGCGAATGTCGCCATGCACACGGATCATCGGCGGCAGGCCGGATGAGAGGTGCAGGTCGGACGCTTTGTTCTTGACGACAAAAGCAAGCAGTTCGGTGATATCCATGATTGGCTCCGGTGAAGGTCTTGAGGCATAGCTTGGGTATACTGAAGCCGCTATATGACAACAATTTCCGCCAACCTGCAAGCTGTAAAAGACCGGATTGCCGTCGCCTGTGCCGCCGCGCATCGCGATCCGGCCACGGTCGCCCTGTTGGCGGTGTCGAAAACCTGGCCCGCAGCGTATATTCGTGAGGCTGCAGCGGTCGGCCAGCGAGCCTTTGGCGAAAACTACGTGCAGGAAGCACTGGCCAAGTTGGCCGAACTTTCCGATCTTGAGCTGCAATGGCATTTCATCGGCCCGCTGCAAAGCAACAAGACGCGGTCGGTGGCCGAGATTTTTTCCTGGGTGCATTCTGTCGAGCGTCTGAAGATCGCTGAGAGATTGTCGGAGCAGCGCCCCGGGCATTTGCCGCAGCTCAATGTCTGTGTGCAGGTAAACGTGAGCGGCGAAGAGAGCAAGAGCGGTTGTGCGCCAGCGGAAGCCCCTACCCTGTGCCGCGCGGTAGCGGCACTTCCCCGCTTGCGACTGCGCGGGCTGATGGCAATTCCCGAGCCAGGTTTGGCAAATGAGGAAAACTCGGCGCTGGCGAGACGGCGCTTTGCGCTCTTGAGCGAAATGCGCGATGCTCTGGTCGCCGAGGGCATGGAACTCGATACGCTTTCGATGGGCATGAGCCACGATCTCGAGGCGGCGATCATGGAAGGCGCGACTATCGTGCGTATCGGCACGGCAATTTTTGGCGAAAGGCTTTACACGAAATGAAAATCACCTTCATCGGCGGCGGCAACATGGCCACCGCCCTCATTGGCGGCATGAAGAAGCAAGGCTTTTCC
>CAIYZZ010000501.1 GCA_903930805.1 uncultured Rhodocyclaceae bacterium
GCTAGCCCCGCCTGCGCAGAAGCAAAAACCAACGTCAAAGACGAAAGGCTAAACCAAACATGCCTCGCTTCCACCGGTCAGGATAATTGTCGCCGACCGGTCAAAGTAATTGACACCGGGCAACCTTTTCCGTCATCTGCCAGAAGATGGTGCCCACGGCCACCAGTAAGATGCCGACCACTAAAGCAACCCGTTGCATGCCGTGGCTAACGCGTGTCTTTGGTGCAAAGTCGATGCAAGAGCGTTTCATCTTGCAGCCTCGCACAATGGCCCGACGACATGCTGCTTGAGGCTGTCGATGTTGATCCCGCACTGTAGGCAATCACGCTGCAATAGGGTTTTGAAGCCAGCCTTGCTGCGATAGAGCGGCGGGTGAACCCTGATTCCTTTCCATTCCCCTCGGACAACCATTCCGATGGTGGTAGCTTCCTGCGATGCAAGACAAAATGCGGCTTCGCTCTTGAGACTATCGCAATGGGCGTTGTACTCACTGATGAAATGGGGCAGGAGACCCCGCACCTGCCAACCTTTTTCTTCTGCCTTACGTGGCAGATCAATGGCGATCTCAGCCGGCAATGCACAGACCAGCCACTGTTTTGTGAAAGGTGCTGGGTCGATGCGGATAATCCAGGATGCCGGATCGTCACCGAATATTTGCTGGAACTGCCGGGCTGCATAGCGTTCCAGTTCCGTGTAACTGGATAAGCCCGGCAAGCGCTCGATAATCCAGAACCGGGCCAGAGCATCGGAAACCACGAAATTAATTCCGTCACCGCGTGCAGGCGGATCACCCAAAGAAATGCCGCCCTGGCGGGACACATACAGTTCAGCCCGATTAGCCCTGAAGCGTGACACGGGCCACCTCCTCAAGCGTCGTATGACCTTCGCAAGCCAATTGCAATGCTGCATCGCGCAAACTGCGCGTTCCCTGGGCGCGAGCTACCACCTTGATTTCTGCCAAAGGAGCGCGCTGGGTAATGAGGGTGCGGAGGCGATCGTCCAGCGGTAGGATTTCGGCAACGGCCTGGCGTCCGCGGTAACCGGTTCCGCGACATTCGGCGCATCCATTCCCTTTGCGAAAACGACTTGTTCCATTCGGATTCATCAGCTTGAAAGTTTCCACCTCGTGCGGAGATGGGACGACCGCCTTGGCACATTGCGAACACACAGTGCGCAACAGACGCTGCGCCCAAATACCGTTGAGCGCCGATGTCAGCGAGTAGGGATCGATGCCCATGTGAGCGAACCGACTGAAGACATCGAACACGTGGTTGGCATGCACTGTAGATAGCACCAAATGCCCGGTGAGGGCCGATTGAACGGCGATCTCGGCAGTCTCGGCATCGCGAATCTCGCCAATCATGATCTTGTCGGGATCATGGCGCAGGATGGAGCGCAGGCCACGCGCGAAGGTCAGCCCCTTCTTGTCATTGACGGGTATTTGCAGGATGCCGGGGACTTCGTACTCAACCGGGTCCTCAATGGTGACAATCTTGTCGCGTCCGTCATGAATCTCCGAAAGTACGCCATACAGCGTGGTGGTCTTGCCGCTGCCGGTCGGTCCGGTGACGAGCAACATCCCGTAAGGCAGGGTGGCCAATGCCCGGATGCGCGCCAAATCACTCGCGGAAAAGCCAAGGCCCTCAAGCCGTAACGACTCGCCTTCTGGCACCAGTCTGCGTTTGTCGAGAATACGCAGCACGGCATCCTCGCCATGGATGCTCGGCATGATGGAGACCCGCAAGTCAATACGGCGCCCGGAGAATCGGACAGGAAATCGACCATCCTGCGGCACACGCCGTTCAGCGATGTCGAGTTCAGCCAATACCTTGATGCGTGAAATAGCCTGCTCCGCGACATCGCGACCGGCCGCCTGTGCGACCTTTTCCAGGACTCCGTCGATGCGGAAGCGGATATCGAGCCCGCTGGGTGTGGCCTCCAGATGAATATCGCTGGCACCCAACTTGAGTGCATCATGAATAGTCGAGCTTACCAACCGCACGACCGGACTCGAATCCTGACCGATGCGGGCCAGCGATACTTCTTCACCCCGCTCCGCCGTCTCGCCAGCGCCGACTTTTTGGGGCGCAACGGTAGTCAGCACCGATGCGACTTGCTCCTGCCGGCGCAACCAGTCGCCCAGATCCTCCGGACTGGCCAGATACCATTCGACGAAATCACCGGCGCGCGCCTCTGTCCAGCGTTGAAGATCGACTGCCAGAGGATCTTCCAAAATCGCAATAAAACAATCACCCGCCCGAAACAGCACGCAGCGGCGAGCCTGTGCATCGGCAAGCGACAAGCGGTCAAATGCAGGCGTCAGACTATGCATGAACGTCAATGTGGCGAGAGGAAATCCACTGCCACTCAGCAGGATGACAGGTTGGGTCTGCGTCATCTCAAACTCCCGGCCAAATCGAAAATTGGCATGTAGAGCAGCACGACGATGGTGCCGACCACCAATCCGATTGCCGCCATGAGCAGGGGTTCGAAGGTGCGAGAGAACACCTCGATCCGGCGGGATATCTCGCCATCGTGAAACCGCGCTGCTCGCCGCATCATTTCGCCCAACTGACCGCTGCGCTCGCCGACACGCAACATGCGCAGCGCCACCCGGGTCGCCAGACCCGAAACCTCGAATGCGTGCGAAACGCTTTCACCGCGCCCGATGGCATTCATGGCCATCCGATAAGGAATACGCTTTTCGGCTGAAAGCAGCCCTTCAGCCAGGGTCATGGCCTGCATGATGGGTAGGCCACCCTCAAGCAGCGTGCCCAGGGACAGATAAAGTCTTGTCAATTCGAACGTGGTGACGGTCTCACCAATCCACGGCATGCGGCGCAACAACCTGACGAACCCTCCGCTCCGCCACCAGGAAAATCCGGCTAATGCCCCGATTACGATCAGAGCGGTCATGCTGGCGGCCAACGGCCAACCATGCTTGGCAGCAAAGGTACCCCATGCAATTAGCTGTTGCGACAACCAAGGCAGATCCCGGCCGGTTCCCTGATATACGGTGGAAAAGCGAGGCACGACATGGCCAAGCAGGAAAGCCGTGACCAACAGTCCAACCACCGAAAGAATCACGGGATAGATCAGCGCACTGACAACATGGTTGCGTACGCTTTCCACCCGCTCGCGATATTCGATATAGCGGGACAGTGACTCAGTTAGGCTTGATGTTCTCTCGGCCGCACGCATCAATCCAACGTAGAGAGGCGGAAAGAAATCAGGTTGTACTTCCAGTGCGGACGAAAAACGCAGCCCTTCATTGAGCGCGCGTGAAAGCCGTTCGAGGACGGTGCGGGCTTCAACTCGGCCCTCTTTCTCGCAAAGGGTGTCGATCGCCTCGGTCAGGGACAGACCGGCCTCAAGCAGCGAGAGCAGTTCCTGACTGAAGAATGTCAAGGAGAAGCGGCCAAGCCGGGGTGTGAATAAGGGTTTGGTGTCATCGACGGACAACGGTTGTAATGCTTGTGCCTCGACCATGGCGTATGCCGCAACAGAATCCGCCGCATCTACCGTTACGGTGATGACTCCGTTGTCGCCGACGGCTCTTACCGCGTAGCGCATGTCAGTACGAGACGTCTGCGTTATCCCCGCTGCCACCCGGCATGCCGTCACGACCGTAGGAGATCAACTCAAAGTCGTTCTTGGTTCCCGGCGTGCGGTAGATGTATGCTTTCCCCCACGGGTCAAGCGGGACATCTTTCTGAAGATAAGGACCATTCCATTTGGCTTCCCCGGTCGGACGATCTCGGAGAACCGCAAGGCCCTGAGTCGTTGAAGGATAGTGGCCGGTATCCAGGCGGTAGGTATCCAGTGCCTTGGCGAAAGCCTCGATCTGTGCTTTGGCAGTCGCTGTTTCAGATTTACCAATCTGCGAAACGTAGCGAGGTCCCACATAGGCAACCAGCAGGCCGATGATGGCAACGACGACCAGCAATTCAAGGAGAGTGAAGCCACGAAAGTGTTTCATGGTGCGTCCCTTTGATGATCTTGCTGTGGTGAGCATGTTTTGGGGTGTGTGCGACAAGGGCAGGAACATATGCGAACTTCTCTTTTCCTGACACCTTGCCGCTACAAGTTATATTACGGCGCAAAAAACAGATAGTTAGCTTTTGCGAGGTACGGTGCCAGCACGCTGGTGTTAGTGATTGCTTCCGAGTAGAGGTAAGGCGTGGAACTGGTCGAATAGTCGTAAGCTGTTCCATCCGCGTAAGTTCCAGACATAATGGATTTGCGCAATGCCGTGAATTTTGTCTTCTGATCAGTCGTTAGGCTCCCGTACACCTGCGCAAACGTTGTCGCATAGGCGTAGTTGTTCGCGCCATCGAGATCGCCATAAGTGCTGGACAACGCAAGAACCTTGGATTGAATTGTGCTGAGCGATTCCGTCGTCGTCAGCAGGCTGCGCAGCAGTGTCGCTATATCGGTACGCGTCTTGACTATATTGGCAGTCGATGATGCATAGAGATTGTTCCGCTGTGTATCTACTAGCGCCGAGAACATCGTTGCCTGAGCGGCTGTCACATAACCCTTCGAAGCGTCACTCAGAGCTGCACCGGCGGTAGCAGTGAGTTGTTCATTGATGCTGTAGCCCTCATGCCCCACTGCGGGCGCATCCTTCATGTAGAACGAACCGTAGTAAGTACCATGACGCTCCGGACAGAAATAGATATCGGCCGTCACAGACCCGGCATACCAGCTAAACAAGTCGCCGGCATAGGTCATGACCGCTACACCCGTTCCCTGAGCAAGACCTGACATTTTGCTGCTGATTTGGGCGTTGGTAATGTCTGGCCAGGATTTCCATCCTTTGCCTTTCATCGCAGCCAGATAAGCCTTTTGTGTTGCATCCAGCGAATTGATAATCTGGGAATAGAGCACGGCGCGATCGAAGCTGATCTGGCCGTCAATGAGGTACAACTCCTGAGATGCCTTCTTCACCGCTGCCAGGTTTAACCCCGTCGAACCGCTGGGGATGTTGCCATCCATCTGGTTGCGGAAGGCCTGCATCAAGGTGAATCGCTTGTAGCCATATTCTGCAATCTGGCTGCTCTGCGCAGTGGCAAGCACCTTCAACTGCGCAAGCTGGGCGTCATTGAGAATGTAGATAACGTTGTTGGCAACCCGGGTCAGGAAGCTGGTGTTGTGCCCCATGCTATCCGGGTCGTTATCCCGCAGATACTGGAAGCCCGTGTAATCGGCCACCTTCCCAGGTGGGAAGAATGACTGGGCCGACAGGTTGCCGGTCATCATGGCCAGCCCGGAAAATGCCAGGGTGGTCCGTTGGGCCGTATCCGACAAGGTCTGCGTCATGTTGAACGCGGCAGACGATGGGGTCGTCGTGGTTGCCTTGGTAAATGTGGCAGTCACATTTTTAGCGGCAGACATGCTGACCGTGATCGTGTTGGCCGTACCGGCAACCGCGCCACTCCAACCAGTAAAGGTAGCACCTATTCCCGGTGTTGCAGTCAGGCTCAAGATTGTGCCTGCTGTAAAGTTGGCTTTACACGTACTACCGCAGTTGATAACGTTATTGCTGCTTGCAACCGTACCATTACCTGTACCAGCCTTGATCGTATTCAAGGTGTAAGTGGTGGCAGCGTTGACGCCAGCGCTCCCAATACCGGCCGCCATCGCCAGTGCTATCAGTTTCGCTTTCATGATTTCATCCTTTGGGTTTGGTGGAACACGATCCAATCTTCGTTCCATCCCATTACCGGCGAGGATGTCGCTCCATTACAGTTTTGTAATGGAAGGGGTTGGGGGTTCGTTCTATGCTCCGACCGTTACGGTTCGAAACCGCTCTCCGATCTGGCCGAACTACTGACTGAGGCACACTTCTCGAGAACGGCAATTATCCGTTTACAAAACCGCCAGAATGGTTGCAGATGTCATCAGTCGCTTCAGGGCACTTATGTGGAATTCCGCATAAGTGCCCTGAGCTGACCGATGATGTTTTCATGAGGGTTGGCGGCTGACCAATCAGAAACCTGCCACACACTAGTGGGCTGGTAATGGCGAATTCAGCTAATTACCAACTTCCCGAGCTACCACCGCCACCCGAGCTACCGCCATCTGATGATGAAGAGGATGAATCCGAGTCCGAACTGAAAGAGGAACTGGAACTCATCGATGACTCCCGACGGTTGCCATCTTGACTTGCGGTCAGGGCAGACGGGGCAGATCGCACATGATGGCGCCGGTACGCCGCGTCTGAAAGGAAACGACGCACCTTCAGCCCGTAAGGGATGCCGAAAACCCCGGCAAACAAGGCATTCCCGCAGACAAGGCTAATCATCGCATCGGGTTCATCCGAAAAGACGCCGAACACGGTATAGAAGATGCCAAAGAATAGCCCGAAGAAAAGGAAGATGAAAAGAGGAGTGCGGATATCCTCGTCGTTCTCTGTCTTTCGGACCCGACCGTGCCGACGACCATAGGCCAGCGCAGCGGCATAGACGGCGACAGGCAGCAGGTTGAAAACCATGGACAACAGGAAACGCATACCGGCGCCATCCCAGTTCATCTCCTGCTGGACATGCGTTGGCGATGGATCGGGTAGAGCATTCTCCCCATGTTTGGTTTTGGCCATGACCTCGAAGCCCTGCTGAAGTCCTTCTGCAAAGCGCTGCTCACGGAAGGCTGGAACGTAGACCTCGTCGATGATCCGTCGGCTCAGGACGTCGGTGATTATCCCTTCCAGCCCGTAGCCGACTTCAATGCGCATCTTTCGCTCGTCAGGGGCGATCAGGATTAGTACCCCGTTGTCCATGTCCTTTTTACCAAGCTTCCACTTCACGAAAGTGTCCACCGCTGCCTCCTCGATCGAGACCTGCTGAAGGCTTTTGGCGAGGTAGATTGCGGCCCAGATGTCATCGACCTCGCGTAACACGCGGATGCGTTCGTGCAGAGCATCCCGGTCGGACTTGGCAAGAATGCCCGCCTCGTCGAGGATGTCGCCTTGGAAAACTGGCGCCTCGAAAGCCACTGCGTTGTACCATGGCAACATGACCAAGAGCGTCAAGCCTATCGGCAAGGCCAGACGGAGCAGCAAGGTAGGCAGGTGACGTAAGGTTGTCATGCTCACAAAGGGGGTCGCCAGATCGTTCCAGGTTCAGCAAGTGCTACATATGGTATGGTGAAACGGATGGCGGGGCGAGGTCATGTCAAGGGAGATGAAAATGCCACATGGAACTACCAAACTTTATCGTAATCGATTTATTGCAATCGTCGCCGCATTGGTAATGTGTGTTTCATTCCAGTGTGGCAGCGCAGCGGCAGCAGATGCAGTGCAGGCGCGCAAGGACATCAAGGCGATGGGTCTGGAATATACCGGGCAGGATTTCGCCAAGGCTGCAGGTAATGGCGATATGGCTGCCGTCCAACTGTTTCTCGATGCAGGAATGGATGTCAACGAAGGTGGCAGCGCGGCCATCGGTCTTGCGGCCGGCAGGGGTAAGACAAAGATGGTGCATTTCCTGTTGTCCAAAGGTGCGAAGCCAACTTCCAACGCATTGCAATATGCCAGGACACGGGGCTATCCGGACATAGAAAAGATTCTGGTCGATGCGGGCGCAAAGGAATAGACCTCATTTTGAAATAAGACCTCAGCGCGCTCGTGCCCTGACGGCCTCCTCCTGAGAGATGGTGACGGTCGTGGGCAGCAGGGTCTCCAGCCAGCGATTGCCGTACATCCAGCCTCCCACCAGAAGCCAGAAGGCGAGGCCAAGAACGATGAAACCCCAGGCTAGGCCGAACCGGTAGCCGAACGAGAGCACACTGGAGTCAGCGGGATTGTTCCGGTCGAAATAGATGCGAATCTGGTCGCCCACCTCATAGCCGGTTGATTGCAATCCGAAGGACGCACGGTAGGTGTGGGTCGCGCCAGCGCTGTCGGGGAAGGCTGCAATCACACGGTAAGTCGGCCCGCCGCGGGTGCTGGCATTGTAGGGTTCGAGCGCCGTCACCTTGCCGACGGCGATATCCTTGCCGTGGATGTCGCGGTATTGCCAGGCTGCGATAATGAGGCCGATGACGATCAGCCAGGTACCGATTGCATGCATGAGGATTCTCCTTTTCGAAGTGTCAACTCTAGCAAGTTGGGCATCCAGTAATATGTGTCGTGCGGCCGGTTTCTGATCAGTTAGTTGTCGTTTGATTTCGCCATTTTCACACCATCGAAGGATCGCTACTGGCCGAGGCCGGCCTACCAACTGGATCAGGTTTTAACCGCTGGAACAGCTGGTGGACTCAGTTTGCCGCCGCTCAAAGCCCCGCGCCTACAGTGCCGTGAATGGCTCCAACCGCTGCATTGCCGAAGTTCAAGGCGAAATCACCTTGATGCTGCGACGTAGGTCGGCAACAGACTTGACTGAGACGGTTAACTGTTTCGGTAAAAGACCTTTGCGGTGAGTGACCGATAATATATTGATGGCAGAAAACACATTACTTCATGTTGCAATCGCAGGATAATGGCGGGGCGGATTCGGCCGCGCCTAGTAATACTACTGTTACACAGTAAAACCCTACGTATGTCAATGCAATGAACACCGCTAGGCGAGTTTCTGTTCATCGGCGAATAGCGTTTCTATTTGCCCTGATGGCGACATTGGTTCTCGTCCTGGTATTTGCAGGACTTTTCTTGAGCTTGAATGGCTGGCTCAATGCTCGTCGTGTTGTAGAACACAACGTTGTCGCCACCAATACCCTCGAAGCCGCCAAGCATTTCACTTTTGAGCGTGGCCGAACCAACGTCATACTTCGAGGGAAGTTACCAATTTCCGAGAAGAACCGCATTTTTATCGACGAGCGGCGGACCCAGGCCGATGGGGCTGTCTCGGCGGCATTATCTGTTGCCAAGCAGAAGTTTCCGCAGGAAACAGCTGCTGTCGAGATGTCGTGGAACACGATCAAGACACTTCGTAGTGAAGTCGAGAAGGATTTTCCTGTAACGCTAGCGGATCGAAGTACCGACCTGCCGCAACGCTGGATGAGGGCTGCAAACGATTTTGTCGCCCAATTGGAATTCTTGCTCGTCAAGGCATCCCAAGTCGAATCGGCAGACTTTTCTTTCAGTCGCTTGGCCAATCTGCGTATCTATACCTTGCAATTTCGCAATGCCGTAGGTAGCGAGTCAACACGGCTGGCCAGTGAGGTATCAGCTCAACGGATTCCTGACGGCAAAGCTCTCCAGGAAGCCGCGCAGCTACGTGGCGATTCACAACGCACCTGGTCATATATCGAACAATCGGCGCACTCAATAGCGGATCAAGATATCGATACGGCAATTGACAAGGTGCAACAACTCTTTTTCAAGGGCCTGCGCCCCTTGCAGAACCAGATTATCGAGTCCGCACAGCAAGGCAAATTGTCCGACATCACCGTCGACGCCTATACCCAGACCGCAGTGCCAGCGCTCGATTCGATCATCGAAATGGTCGACAACGTCGATCGGGCCGCCAAGGACTATGCATCCAGCCAGCTCAGGCAATCCGTGTGGTGGCTGGGCGGATCGCTTACTGCATTGCTGTTACTCCTCACTTTCTTGCTTCTCGGGAAGCGTGATCTTGTCCAACAC
>CAIYZZ010000502.1 GCA_903930805.1 uncultured Rhodocyclaceae bacterium
AAGTATCTGGCCGAACAGGTTGAGAAGCATTTCTTTGGCGGTGGTGCCGATCAGGTCGGCGGCTTCGTCCCACCGCGGGCGTAGTCGTTGCTGCGTTGAACATTGGCGCCGTCCCGCCAGCGCCGACTTTTACGCCACAAAATTCGGCTGTAACACCAGTGTAACGACCAGCATCTAGGCTTCCGTGGAATCATATCCTCGGGAGCCTAAATGTCGCATCAAGCCAATCTGAGAGTACTGATGCTCTCTGATGTCTTCTTCCCCCGCATCAACGGAGTGTCTACTTCCATCGAGACCTTCCGCCGCGACTTGGGCAGTTGCGGCATCGACGTCACCCTGATCGCCCCCGAGTATCCCGATCCCCACCATTCCGCCGACACACACCGGATACCCTCATGGCGCCTGCCCTTCGACCCGGAGGATCGGCTCATGTCATGGCCGGCACTGCAGCACAAGCTGCAAGAGATAGAGACTCAACACTGGGATCTGGTGCACATCCAGACCCCGTTTGCCGCCCATTACGCGGGGGTGCGTTTCGGGCAGCGTCGACACATCCCGATCCTGTCGACCTACCACACGCACTTCGAGGAATACCTGCACCATTATCTTCCCCTGCTGCCGCGTCCGTGGCTACGCGCCACTGCCCGCAGCGTCGTCCATCATCAATGCAAGGCCTATGACGCCATCGTCGTGCCATCGCTGGCCATGCGTGAAACGCTGCACGGCTACGGTGTCCGCCGACCGCTGCAAGTATTGCCGACCGGCATCCCCGTCGGCCAATTCGAAAATGGCAATCGCGCAGCTTTTCGTGCCCGCCACGCCATCGCACCGGAGCAGCCCGTTGCCCTGTGCGTCGGCCGCGTTGCGCATGAAAAGAATATTGGCTTTCTGCTTGATGTTACCGAGCAGCTACGCCGCAGCATGCCTGACATACTGCTGCTGATCGCCGGTGACGGCCCGGCCCTGCACAGCCTGAAGCAGCAGGCGCACACCCTGGACATCGAGGCAAACGTACGCTTCGTCGGCTATCTCGACCGCAAGACCGAGTTGGCTGACTGCTATGCCGCTGCCGATGTTTTCGCCTTCGCATCGAAGACCGAAACCCAGGGCTTGGTGTTGCTGGAGGCAATGGCGGCAGGTTTGCCGGTCTATTCCCTTTCCAAACTGGGTACGCGCGATATTCTTGAACCACGTCGTGGGGCGGTGGTCGCTGCAGATGACATCGCAACCTTCGCCGCCGGCCTGAGCGAACTGTTGCGCGATCCCCACCAGCGGCGCGAACTTTCGCTTGCCGCCCGTGCCTGGGCAGCGGAATGGTCATCACCTGGACGCGCCCAGCAACTGGCCGAACTCTATCGGTCTCTGGTCTGAAACTGTCACAGACTCTTCATCAAAGCGTCACGATTACGTAACCTCAGGGTGGCACCATGAAGCCCATGAAGGTACGCAGCATCTTCCTCTCGGACATTCACCTCGGTACGCGTGGCTGCCAGGCTGACGGCCTGATCGCCTTCCTGCGGGATTACGAGGCGGAGCACCTTTTCCTGCTCGGCGACATCATCGATTTCTGGTCGATGAGTCGGTCGATCCACTGGACGGAAGCACAGAACACCGTTGTCCAAAAGGTTTTGCGGCGGGCACGACATGGCGAAAAAGTCATGCTGATTCCAGGCAACCACGATGAAGCCCTGCGCGAATACATTGGCGCTTCGTTCGGCGATATTCACATCAAGGCCGAGCACATTCACGAAACTGCCGACGGCCGGCACTTGCTGCTGTTGCACGGCGACGAATTCGACCAGGTCACACGCCACCACCGCTGGATCGCCATCCTGGGCGACATCGGCTACAACCTGCTGGTCAGGTTCAATGGCACGCTATCGTGGATCCGGCGCACGTTGCGCATCGCCGGTTACTGGTCGCTCGCCGGCTATGCCAAGCGACGGGTCAAGCGTGCTATCTCATTCATCTTCGACTTCGAAGAAATCCTCATTCGCACCGTACGCGAACGCAAGCTCGACGGCATCGTCTGCGGCCACATCCACAGCGCCGCCTTGCGCGAAACCGACGGTGTGCTCTATATCAACTGTGGCGACTGGGTCGATAGCTGTACCGCCATCGTGGAGCACCCCGATGGGCGGCTTGAACTGATCGAGTGGCACCAGGCCAGCGCCAGGATTCTGCCCTTGCGATCTGCCGCCTGAGGATGGTCAGTAGTTTTTCAGTTTCCCTGGTCACGGAAACCTACCTGCCCGAGGTCAACGGTGTCGCAATGACCCTCGGCCACTTGGCCACAGGATTGTCGGCCCGTGGCCACCGACTCATGATCGTGCGGCCACGCCAGAAGCACGAGAAGGTCGGCAGGCTCGCCGCCGATCAATTGCTCACGCCAGGCATACCGTTGCCCGGTTATGGCGAACTGCGCTTTGGTCTTCCTGCCAGACGCACACTGCAGCAACTCTGGACAGACGAACCGCCCGACGTGGTGCATATCGCAACCGAAGGGCCGCTAGGACTCTCGGCCCTGGCGGCGGCGCGCGCCCTCGACATCCCGGTGATTTCGTCCTTTCATACCAATTTCCACGCCTACTGCCAGCATTACGGCATTGGTTGGATGCACGGGGGCATCGAACGCTATCTGCGCTGGTTTCATAATCGGACCCAGGCAACCCTGGTCCCGACGACTGCGCTAGCAGCAGATTTGACTCGCCAAGACTTTTGCAACATCGGCGTACTCTCCCGTGGAGTCGATATGGGGCACTTCAATCCGGCACGGCGTTCAGCTGCGCTGCGTGCCAGTTGGGGTGCCAGCGATGCAGATCCCGTCATCCTGGTGGTCGGTCGGATCGCCGCCGAGAAGAATCTCGCGCTTGCCATCCGCGCCTTTTCAGCCATCCGCGCCCTGAAGCCACAGGCATTGATGATTTTCGTGGGTGATGGCCCCCGGCGTCATGCGCTGGCATGCAAGCACCCCGAGTGCCGGTTCGTGGGGGTCAGGCACGGTGAAGAACTGGCACGTCACTATGCAAGTGCCGACCTGCTGCTGTTCCCGAGCCTCACTGAAACCTTCGGCAACGTTGTCAGCGAAGCACTTGCCAGCGGCTTGCCCACAATCGCCTTTGATTATGCCGCCGCAGGTAACCTGATCAAAAATCACGTCAATGGCCTGAAGGTTCCGCCCGGTGACGACGCTGCCTTCATTACCGCAGCAGTACAACTTGCCAGCATGCCGGAGCGCCTGACGGCAATGCGCACCGCCTGCCCCGCCAGTGTCGGCGGGCTGGACTGGGAAAACATCCACGACAGTTTTGAAAAACTGATAGATGAAATCGTTACTCGTCACGACCAGGCCCCCCCAGCGCCCCACTTCTCACTCTGGTGATCGGGCGCATTCACCAAGCTGCAACACCCCTGCAATTCTGACGTAACAGTTGCTCGCGACAATAACAGCACACTAACGATAATCAGGAGAACGGTCATGTTGAATGTGCCTACCGAAGTTAGGCAGGAGCCACACCCGGAACGACGCTACCACGTATGTTTCACCCAGAGTCCCAGCGAAATACGCGCCGCGCAGCAATTGCGCTATCAGGTATTCGTCGAGGAATTCGGGGGCAACCTCTATCCGGCCGCAGCGGGGGTCGATGCCGATTATCTCGACCCTTACTGCGAACACCTGATCGTACGCGATGAGCGGGAGGGCCGTATCGTCGGCACCTATCGAATATTGTCACCGGAGGCGGCTCGACAGGTTGGCAGCTACGACTCGGAAGGCGAGTTCTATCTGACCCGGCTGGCACATTTGCGCTCGCGCCTGGTGGAAGTAGGCCGTTCCTGCATTGCCGCAGATCATCGCAATGGTGCCGTGATTACCCTGCTCTGGCTCAAACTGGCCGAATACATGCGCAAGAATACCTACGAATACATGATCGGGTGCGCTTCAATCCCGATGACCGATGGTGGACACAACGCCGCCAACCTGTTCATGCAACTGGGCGAAAGTCATCTCGCCCCGGTTGAGTACCGCGTCATGCCACATACCGTCCTGCCCTATGAGCGGTTGACCAATGGTCAGGTTGCCGAGATACCACCACTGATCAAGGGCTACCTGCGCGCCGGCGCATGGATTTGCGGGGAGCCCGCCTGGGATCCTGATTTCAACAGCGCAGACCTGTTGTTGCTCCTGCCCATGGCAAAAATGGCACCCCGCTATCAACGACTTTTTCTTTGAGGCTAAGGCAACACATGCAAACCCCCGCTGTATTGATATCACCCCGCCAACTCTGCAATGTCATGCACACCGATGGCAATGCAAACATGCAGTTTCCAGACAACGACTCCGATTCAAACCTTATGGAGTACAACTTCCGTTTGGACGAGATCCTTGCCAAGGGAACCCTATACCCCTTGTTTCAGCCGATCATTGATCTCAACCAAGGTGTCGTGTGCGGCTTTGAAGGCTTGATCCGTGGGCCGTCGAACAGCCTTCTGCATGCGCCGCTTCAACTCTTTCGCGCCGCTGCCCTGTGCAATCGTGAAACCGATATCGAACACCTGTGCCGACGGATAACTTTGGAAAGTTTCATGCGTCAGGCGCTACCTGGCGATATCTTTCTCAATGTGTCGCCGCAATGTCTGCTACAACCGGAAGCACGCCGTGGCGAAACACTCGCCACACTGATCGCACTGGGCATCGACCCAAAGCGCGTAG
>CAIYZZ010000503.1 GCA_903930805.1 uncultured Rhodocyclaceae bacterium
ATCGGCTTTACCGCCACGAATATTCATTGATCAGCGGGCGCAATCGACCCGACGTCACCTAGATCGGCTTACAGCGCAATCGGCTGCAAAGCAGCGGGAGCGGCCACTGGCCCTGGCTAAATCTACTTCCGCATCCGGCCATCAGGAGACAGTCAAGCCGCTCCTCCATAGCCGTCATTCAATCGCGCAACCGTTCTCCATGATAGTTTGTGCGGCGTTTCTCGCGGAAATAGCGTAGCGCCTTCTGACTACTTATCCCGCTGCGGATCACCGATCGTTAGGGTGGTTTGTTTCAGAGGGACAAACTTATCGGCCAGCTTCAATCCTGCTGCGATTTGTTGTGGCGTCATTGTTTTTTCCAAATCTTGCATTTCTGTCACAGCCTTGGCGCGGTTATTGGGTGCGTTTTTAAAATTCTTCACCGCCAGGAGCCACCATCGATATGCCTCCACCACGTCGCGGCCTACGCCAATGCCCTTGGTGTAGCACTCCGCTAAGCTGAGATACGCCGTTGGTTCCCCTTGCATTGCGGAACGGGTATACCAGTGAATGGCATCGCCGAATGACTTCGAAACGCCCTCGCCGGTCTCATACATATCCCCGAGATTATTTTGCGAACCTGCCAATCCGGCCTCGGCAGCACGCCTGTACCAATTGAATGCATCAGTAGCAGTTTTGCCTGGAACTTTTCCGGGGCGAAAGAAAAATGCGAGAGTGTGCATGGCAAGAACGTGGCCCTGCTCGGCAGCTCGTTCGAGATAAATGATCCCCGTGGAGAAAGTGTTAGCGTCAGTCTCTTGGTACGTTAATGCATGCCCGATATGGTATTGAGCTTCCGGGTTGCCAGCTTTCGCAGCTTCCACTAGTTCAGCAAGTGCCTTTTCTTCGGCGTCTGTAACTTCCCCCGCTACAACTGGATGTGTAGTTCCAAAAACTCCAAAGTAGACCAGCAGTACCGCCAAGATTCGCTTCACTTTTTCGCGCTCCTGTTGTCGTGTAAAACTGCATTGCGCAAAGGTCATCATGCCGTGATAACGTTGTCATTGGGAGATTTTTAAATGGACGGGGCATGGCGGGTCACTTAGACATGGCTTTCGTGCGTCATCTCCTTGAAAGTCAGAGATCTCAATTCGTTATGGAGAATACGTACGTTGCCTGAAGCTGCATTGGCGACATATTGAAGAGCGCATGGCAGGACTCGCAACCGATCAGCAAAGTCTTACCCATTTCTGGGTGCGAATGGATCGCCTGACGCAGAACGAATGGGAGGACTTTTATCGATGCGTCAGGGCCGCTCTGTTACGTTGTCCCGCACCAGAGCTTTCTGGTCTACCGGATCGTCGCGAGAACTACATAGATGAGTTTTTCACAGAAAAGCTGTTCTTCCGGGCACAACGCACCAATGAATCTGGGATCCAGACAATTTCAGGTGGAGCACTGTGTACTTTCTTCCGACGGTACCTCATCGACCAGCTTCGCGGCTATCAAAGAACTGCTCTTACTGAGAAAGATGGCCTCGAGCGGTTGCCCAACGTTGAAGATGGGGCCGACGACGAGGCCACCGTCAGCGAGTTCCTTTCCACGAATGGTGGACACGAAGTCTTGCGGCAACGTGTGGTTGATTTTTTGGCGACGCTTGAAGACTGGGGGTTGTTAATGTTGCGGGGCCATTTCTGTGCAGACGATGACGCCATTCCTATGTCCGCGTTATGCAAGGGTATCCCGTCCTATCACTACAAGGCCCAGAAACTAGGCATCACCGTAAATCGAAGTTTGGTAGAGATGCATGGATACGAGCACACGCTCATCGGCA
>CAIYZZ010000504.1 GCA_903930805.1 uncultured Rhodocyclaceae bacterium
CATCGCCTCTACCAGATGCACGAGCGCGGCGACCTCAAGATCCCGGCGATCAACGTCAACGATTCCGTCACCAAGTCTAAATTCGACAACCTCTACGGCTGCCGCGAGTCGCTGGTCGATGGCATCAAGCGCGCCACCGACGTCATGATCGCCGGCAAGGTCGCCCTGATCGCTGGTTATGGCGATGTCGGCAAGGGTTCGGCGCAGGCCATGCGTGCGCTGTCGGCGCAAGTGTGGGTCACCGAGATCGATCCGATCTGCGCACTGCAAGCCGCGATGGAAGGCTACCGCGTCGTCACCATGGATTACGCCGCCGACAAGGCAGACATCTTCGTCACCTGTACCGGCAACTACCACGTCATCAACCACGACCACATGGCGCGCATGAAGGACCAGGCCATCGTCTGCAACATTGGCCACTTCGACAACGAGATCGACGTCGCCTCGATCGAGAAGTACGCGTGGGAAGAAATCAAGCCGCAGGTCGATCACGTTATCTTCCCCGACGGTAAGCGCATCATCCTGTTGGCAAAGGGTCGCCTGGTGAACCTCGGCTGCGGCACCGGCCATCCGTCTTATGTGATGTCGTCGTCCTTCGCCAATCAAACCATCGCCCAGATCGAACTGTTCACGCGCAATGCCGACTATCCCGTGGGTGTCTATGTGCTGCCCAAACATCTGGATGAAAAGGTGGCGCGCCTGCAACTGCGCAAGCTCAACGCACAGCTGTCCGAACTGACCGATCAACAGGCTGCCTACATCGGCGTACCGAAGACAGGCCCGTACAAGACCGATAGCTATCGTTATTAAGATGGCAGCGGCACCGGCTGAAAAGTCGGTGCCGGCAGGACGGCAACCACTTCCACTTTCTCGCCATGAACCCTGAAATCTCTTTCGAATTTTTCCCTCCGCAATCGGCCGAGGGTCTCGACAAGCTGCGTGCCGTACGCGCCAAACTGGCGGTTGTCGGTCCGAGCTTTTTTTCCGTGACCTATGGTGCCGGCGGCTCGACGCGCGAGCGCACCTTCGACGTCATCATGGAGATCGCTGCGGAGGGTCATGCAGCCGCGCCGCACCTGTCGTGCATCGGTTCCACGCGCACCGGCATTCGTGAGATTCTCAACACCTATCGCGCCAACGGCATCCGCCGACTCGTCGCGTTGCGTGGCGACCTGCCCTCCGGCATGGCCGACGCCGGCGAGTTCCGCTACGCCAACGAACTGGTCGAGTTCATCCGTGCCGAGACGGGCGACACCTTTCGCATCGAAGTCGCCGCCTATCCCGAATGGCATCCGCAGGCAAAAACGCCGCGCGAGGATCTGCTGAATTTCAAGCGCAAGGTCGCTGCCGGTGCCGACGCCGCCATCACGCAGTTCTTCTACAACGCCGATGCCTACGCCCACTTTGTCACCGAAGCACGCGCGCTGGGCATCGCCATTCCCATCGTGCCGGGCATCATGCCGATTGGCAGCTTCAGCAAGCTCGCGCGCTTCGCCGACAACAGCGGTGCCGAAATTCCACGCTGGATGCGCAAGAAGTTCGAAAGCTTCGGCGACGATAGCGATTCGATCCGCGCCTTCGGCCTCGATGTCGTCACCGAACTCTGCCAGCGCCTGATCGATCTCGGCGCCCCTGGCCTGCACTTCTACACGCTTAACCAGTCAATCCTGTCGCTCGAAATCGTGCGGCGGCTGGGTCTGGCAACTAACACCGGCTGACCAGGGCTATTCCCGCAATTACCAGTGCCGCGCCGAGCAGCTGGGCCAGTGAGAGGGGCTCGGCCAGCAGCCAGCCGGCAAAGCCGATAGTGGCTAGCGGCCCGAGCATGGAAACCAGCGCCACACGTGGGCTGCCTAACCGACGAATGGCCGCTGATTGTGCGAACACCGGCAGTGCCGTGGAAAACAAGCCCATCGCCAGCGCGTAGCCATACACCGGCCAAGGTTGCACCAGCGCTGTCACGGGCTGCACGGCGAGGAAATGGCCAAAAACGGCGGCGGTCGAAATCAGCGTGGCCAAGGCCGCGAAGCGCGCCGTACCCAGCCGACCGATCAGGCGCGCACTGCCGGTGAGATACACGGCGTAACAAACCGCCGAGCCGAACACCAGGCCGCTGCCCAGCCAGATCGTCGTCCCATCCGTCGCAAATTCAAGGTCGTGCCAAAATGCAGCGCCGATGCCGATGTAGCACAAGGCCAGCGCCGTAGCTTCCCGGCGCGTCGCCAACCGATGGGCCAAGGCCATACCAAACAATAGCGTCAGCGTCGGGTAGGTGAACAGGATCAGGCGTTCGAGACCTGCCGAGATGTATTGCAGGCCAAGAAAGTCGAAGACGCTAGCACCGTAATAGCCGGCCAGCCCCATGACGACCACTCCCACCCAGTCGCGCACTGACAAATTCGGCGCGCCACGCGAGGCCGTAATACCGACCCAGAGAAATACCGGCATGGCGAAAGCCATACGCAATGCCAGCAGCGTGATGGCGTCAACGCCATACGGATAAGCGAGCTTGACGAGAATCGCCTTGAACGAGAAGCCGAAGGCGGCGAGGATGGCGAGCGCCATCCCGGCGCGATGGCCGGCGTTCATCAGCTAGCGGCGACGCCCGCCGCCCAGGATCGAACCGAGCACGCCGCGCACGATCTCGCGCCCGACCTGCGAGCCGATGGTGCGCGCGACACTCTTCGCCACCGTCTGCGCCAGGCCGTCGGTCTGCCCGCCGCGCGGTCCGGTGCGGCCAAACAGCAGGTCGCCGAACATGCCACCGAGCCCGCTGCCTTCTTCACGGCCGGCAGCGGGCGTCGTCCCGCCCGCATTATCCGGGCGTACCGTCTCGCCAGCGCCGACTTTTTGGGCTGGTGCGGCTACCGCGACCCGGGCAGTGAGTTTCTCGTAGGCCGACTCGCGGTCGACCGTTTTTTCGTAAACACCGAACAATACCGAGGATTGAATGACCGCCTGCCGTTCGGCAGGCGTCAGCGGCCCGAGGCGCGAAGCCGGTGGCAGCACGAAGGCGCGCTCGACCACATTCGGCCGACCTTTCTCGTCGAGGAAAGAAACCAGCGCCTCGCCCACGCCCAACTCGGTGATCGCCACTGCCGCATTGAAGGCCGGGTTGGCGCGCATGGTTTCGGCTGCCGCCTTGACTGCCTTCTGGTCGCGCGGGGTGAAAGCACGCAGCGCATGCTGTACGCGGTTGCCAAGTTGGCCGAGCACCTTGTCGGGCACATCGAGCGGATTCTGCGTGACGAAATAGACGCCGACACCCTTGGAGCGGATCAGCCGCACCACCTGCTCAACTTTGTCGACCAGCGCGGCCGGAGCATCATTGAAGAGCAGATGTGCCTCGTCAAAAAAGAACACCAGCTTCGGCTTCTCCAGGTCGCCAGCCTCGGGTAGCTGTTCGAACAATTCGGACAACAGCCAGAGCAGGAAGGTGGCATAAAGCTTGGGCGAATTCATCAACTGGTCGGCGGCGAGGATATTCACCACGCCGCGACCGCCATCGGCTGTCTGCATCAGGTCGGCGATGTCGAGCATCGGCTCGCCGAAGAACTTGTCGCCGCCCTGATCTTCCAGCGTGAGCAAACCGCGCTGGATGGCACCGATGGAGGCCGCCGAGACGTTGCCGTAGGTAGTCTTGAACTGGCTGGCGTTATCGCCGACATGCTGCGCCATGGCACGCAGATCCTTCAAGTCGAGCAGCAGCAGACCATTGTCGTCGGCAACGCGGAAGACGATCTGCAGTACGCCTTCCTGCGTTTCATTCAGTCCCAGCAGTCGCGCCAGCAGTAGCGGCCCCATATCGGAAATTGTCGCCCGCACGGGGTGACCGGCAATGCCGAGCACATCCCAGAACATAACCGGGTTGGCCCTGGGCTGCCAATCCGTCACACCAAGACTGGCCAGCCGCTGCTGAAATTTGTCGGAAGCCGCACCCACCGCGCCGATGCCGGACAAGTCGCCCTTCACATCGGCCATGAACACCGGCACGCCGATGGCCGAAAACTGTTCGGCAAGACGTTGCAGGGTGACGGTCTTGCCGGTGCCAGTGGCTCCGGTGATGAGGCCGTGGCGGTTGGCAAGAGCGGGCAACAGGACAAGTTCATTATCGCCAGCTTTGGCAATAGGCAGTGAATGGGTCATGGTCTGATGGAATCCTTATTTGATGCGGTGGAGCATAACCCAAAGCTAAATCACGGAACAAACTCGATAGACTCATTTGCATTAAAACAACAAGTTGCACAAGTAAGCTCAAAAAACACTTCAATTAACCCCGCTATTTGCCGTAACATCAATTTCGCAGCCTGCACAGAAACCATTTTTTACTGACGCGACCCGCCTATCCGCCCAATGAAGCCGATTTCGGAAAAAACATCGCCACAATCGCCAAGCATTGAGGAAGTGCGACGCCTCAAACAGGAGGGCCTCAGCATGACCCAGATCATCGACCGCCTGAGCGGAGAAAACGCGACATCGCCGGTTGCGTCCGCAAAAGAACCCACAGGTACTCCCTACGCAGCACCGCCGCAGGTAACGCTGGACAACATCGAACATCCGGCCTACATGATCAACCATAACTTCGAACTGGTATGGATCAACCAGCATGCGCAGCAGCGATTTTTTGGTGGGCAACTCGACCTTCCCCAGACCAGCGACGCCCGCAATCTATTCCGCTTGCTGCCCGTGGGGAGTGGTGAGTGGGGCAGCCTACTGCACTTGCATATTGGCATCGCCAAGTCACGGTTGAACCCGGAAAGCTTTGGCAAACTCTGCCACGGACTCGATCCGGTCACCTATGCGCGCCTGCAATCCGCCTACATCGAGACGGAGGCTGAACCGGTAAGGCCTGTCGTCGAAAGTCCCGTCTTCCTGCCCGGCCAAAAAGGCACCACGGCCGAGGAACAACTCCACACCGCCTACGCGTCGTATTTCCGCGAAGGCATTTTCATCGTCCTGTTGCCGGAAACCAATCACGCCAACGAAATGCTGAACCTGCTGGGGCGCCGCGATGAAGTCATCCGCGGCCTGTTGCGCAAGCGTCTGCCGGTACTGACCAACCTGGCGGCACTCGTATCTGACCTGCAAAGTTCGGTAAAAATTTGCTCCGAACTACCGCCCGAGGAATATTTCGAACTGATCAACGAAATCTGGCGCGCCCTGGCGCCGATCTTCCGCAAATACAAGGGCACCTACGGCAAGCATGTCGGCGACGGCATGGTGTATTTCTTTTTTCCGCAGCCCGATAGCGACTATCTCGCCAATGCGCTGGCCTGCGCCGTCGAAATTCGCCAGGAAGTCCAGCGCTTGTCAAAGGCATGGCAAATTCGCAAGCAGTGGTTCAACGAACTGTTCCTCAACACCGGTATTACCGAAGGTCAGGAATGGCTGGGTACCTACCAGTCGCCCACCAGCGTCGAGTTCGTCGTGCTCGGCGACACGATCAACCAGGCCGCACGAGTATCAGATTTCGCCCGCCACGGCAGCATCTGGGTGACCAAGAGCCTGATTGGCAAACTGCCTGCCGAGGAGCGCACCCGCGTCGTCTATGGCGTTCGCCGCCGCGCGCCCGAAGGCCGTGAAGTATTCGTCCCATCGAGCTTTTCGCAGGTATCGACACTGCTCGAACAGGAAGGCGCACGCATGGAAAAACTGCGCGATATCGCCACCCTGCCGATCACCGAAATCGTCGAAGTCAAACCCCCAAATCCTGCGTAAGGTTCGGGCAGGTGCCGTAAAATGTCGCATTGAGCGGGCCACATGGCCCGCTCGGCACTTATTAACCTCTCTCTTGGATGAGTGCCTGATGAAGGGTGCCATCAAATCGGACTTGGCGGTTTTCCTTCGTATCTAGCGCTCCTTGCATCAGACCGGAAAAGCGACCACAATAAGGCACCTTTTTTGGATTGAAACGAGGCACGACATGGAACAGGTTCTCGCCACCCGCTCGGTCAGCATCACCGAACTCAAACGCAGCCCCAGCGCCGTGCTCGAACAGGCCGGTGCCGAACCCGTGGCCGTCCTCAACCACAACCGCCCGGCTGCCTACCTGTTGTCGCCCGAGGTCTATGAGTCCATGCTGCAACGACTGAACGCCGATCTGCGCACGGCGATTCAGGAAGGCATCGACAGCGGCCCGCCCATCGCGGCCGAGGATGTGTTCGCCGAACTGAATGCGCGTTACGCAGAGCCGAAGCGTCCCGCTGCGAAGATCGGAAAGCGCGCGGCCTGATGGCGGCAGTTACGTTTTCGCCAAAGTCGCGGCAAGACCTGCTGGACATCGGCGACTACATCGCCAAGGACAGCCGGGGCAATGCCCGGCGTTTCGTTGCCAAGCTGATGGATCAGTGTAAGCGCATCGGTCGCGCCCCGCTGGGCTATGTCGGCCGCGAAGACTTGGCGCCCGGCCTGCGGATGGCTGCACTGGACCGCTATGTGATTTTCTTCCGCGTGCTTGATGGCTCCGTTCGCATTGAGCGGGTGCTGCATGGCGCACGCAATCTGCCAGTCGTGATGGGCCAAGTGTCGAGCGATTAGCAGGCGCACCCCATGGCTATGTCTCTTCCTGATGGGGAGGTATCATATCGGTCATTGAGGTTGCAGTGCGTTTCTAGTGCGTTTTTAAGGCCTGAAAGCGATACACAAACAACCTATCTAACTGAATAAATAATGAAAGGTAGATATCGTGGCAGGTCACAGCAAATGGGCCAATATCCAACACCGCAAGGGGCGTCAGGATGAAAAACGCGGCGCGGCGTTTTCGCGTATCGCCAAGGAAATCACCGTCGCAGCCAAGATGGGCGGGGGCGACCCCAGTTTCAACCCGCGCCTGCGCATGGCGGTCGACAAAGCCAAGGCAGTCAACATGCCCAAGGACAAGATCGAGAACGCCATCAAGAAGGGTACCGGCGAACTCGAGGGCGTGAGCTACGAAGAGATTCGTTACGAGGGTTACGGCATCGCCGGTGCCGCCGTGATGGTGGATTGCCTCACCGACAACAAGGTACGCACCGTCGCCGAAGTGCGCCATGCCTTCAACAAATACGGTGGCAACATGGGCACCGACGGCTGCGTCGCCTTCATGTTCAAGCATTGCGGCCAGATGATCTTTGCGCCGGGTACCGACGAAGCCAAGCTGATGGATGCCGCCATCGAGGCGGGTGCCGATGATGTGGCAATGAATGACGACGGCTCCATCGAGATCATCACCGCCCCCAATGACTTTCTCGCCGTTAAAGAGGCGCTCGAAGGCGCCGGCTTCAGACCGGAGTACGCCGAGGTGACGATGAAGCCTCTGAACGAAATAGAGTTTGCCGGCGAAGATGCGCTGAAGATGCAAAAACTGCTCGATGCACTCGACGGTCTCGACGACGTGCAAGAGGTTTACAGCACGGCGGTGATGGACGAATAGGCGCCGTCCCGCCAGTGCCGACTTTTATGCTGGCACGGCTTGCGCCTTTCCTCTTCGTCCTGCTCTGGAGTACCGGCTTCCTCGGTGCCAAGCTGGGTCTGCCGCATGCGGAACCCTTAGCCTTCCTGTTCGTCCGTTACCTGCTGGTCATTACCTTGATGGCCAGCCTCGCACTGATCCTGCGCGCACCCTGGCCGCGCGATGGGCGGCAGTGGCTTCACATCGGCGTCAGCGGCCTGCTGGTACATGCGGTTTATCTCGGCGGCGTGTTCATGGCCATCGGTGCGGGCCTGCCAGCGGGAATCACCAGTCTCGTGGTTGGCCTGCAGCCACTGCTGACCGCCACCGTCGCCGGCCGGCTGCTCGGCGAAGCCATCCTCATTCGCCAGTGGGCAGGCTTGCTGCTCGGCTTTGTCGGCGTCACGCTGGTTCTCTCGGGCAAGCTCGGCGCGGATTTCGCGCTCGACGCCCTGTGGCCGGCGCTGGCGGCACTACTGGGCATCACTGCCGGCACCTTGTATCAAAAGCGGTTTTGTCCCCATTTCGACTGGCGCACCGGCTCGGTCGCGCAATTCCTTCCCACCGCACTCGTTACAGGTGCAATCGTCGTCGCGCAGGACAACTTCCGCATCGACTGGGCGGGGGAGTTCATCTTCGCGCTCGGCTGGCTGGTGCTGGTGCTTTCGATCGGCGCCATCTCGCTGCTCAACTGGCTGATCCGCCACGGCAGCGCCGTGAATGTCGCCAGCCTGTTCTACCTCACGCCACCCACCACGGCGCTGCTCGCCTGGCTACTGTTCGGCGAAACCCTCACCGGCACCGCACTCGCCGGCATGGCCCTCGCGGTGTGGGGCGTGTATCTTTCACGCCAATGAACTCCGTTCGCACCATTCGTATTCTTGGCATCGACCCCGGCCTGCGCATTACCGGGTTCGGCATCATCGACAAGACCGGTCAGAAACTCGCCTATGTGACGAGCGGTTGTATCAAGAGCAACGACAAAGACAGCCTGCCGTTGCGCCTCAAGACCCTGCTCGATGGCATGGGCGAGGTCATCGCCGCACACAAGCCTGACGAAGCCGCCATCGAAAAAGTGTTCGTCAACGTCAACCCGCAATCCACCTTGCTGCTGGGACAAGCGCGCGGCGCAGCGATCTCCGCGCTGGTTCTCGCCGCCTTGCCGGTGGCCGAATACACCGCCCTGCAGATCAAGCAGGCCGTCGTCGGCCATGGCAAGGCGGCGAAGGAACAGGTCGGCCACATGGTCACCCGCCTGCTGCAACTGCCAGGCACCCCCTCGGCCGATGCCGCCGATGCACTCGCCTGCGCGATCTGCCACGCCCACGGCGGGCAGGGGCTGGGAGCGCTATCGACCGTCGGATTTCGCGTCCGCAACGGCAGGCTGGTCTGATGGCAAATCTTCTTTACGCTTGGGAGTTCGGGGCCAACCTTGGGCATATTGGTGCCTTCCTGCCCTTGGCGCGCGCCTTGCGCGAGCGCGGCCATCGCGTTAATTGGGCTGTCGCGTCGTCAACCTCGGCCGCTCGCGTTCTCGATAATGAAGGATTTTCCTGGCTACAGGCGCCAATCTGCCCCGAGCAGGCAAGGCAGGGGCCACCGCTCAGCTATGCCGACATTCTGCTGCGCTTCGGCTACGCCAACCCCACCGATCTGCTCGGCCTCGTGGTGGCCTGGCGCGAACTGATCCGGCTCACCGGTGCAAAGGTCGTGCTCGCCGATCACGCACCGACCGCGCTGCTGGCCACCCGTACGCTGGAACTTCCCGCCGTTCTTTATTCGAGCGGATTCTGCGTGCCCCCACGCCAACAGCCGACGCCCAACATGCGCCCATGGATTCCGCTGCCTATCGAGCAACTGGCCGCCATCGAGCAACCCGCACTCGCCAGCATCAACGCGATCTTGAGACACTTCGGCAAATTGCCCCTGGATAGCGTGGCACAGCTTTTTGATGTCGCAGAAGACACACTGCTGGGTTTTCCCGAACTCGACCACTATGCCGACCGGGGACCCGCACGTTACTGGGGCAATCTGCCCGATGCCGGTGTTGGTGCCGCACCGCCCTGGCCAGAGATGCCGGGCAAAAAGCTGTTCGCCTACTTGCGCCGCGAATGCCATCACCATGAGGCAGCGCTCGCAGCACTGCGTGATCTCGGTTTGCCTACCGTGATCTTTTTTCCCGACGCACCCGATGCACTGATTGCCAAATTCGCTTCACCACATCTTGCTTTCAGCCGCAAACCAGTCGACCTCGCGCTTGCCGCACAAGCAGCTACCGCTGCCATTACCTACGCCAGCATGTCGACAACCACCCGCTTTCTGCTCGCTGGCAAACCCCTCCTGCTGGTGCCGGGACACCTTGAGCAGTTCCTGATGGCACGCCGGGTCGCCGAAATGGGCGCAGGTCTCTTTATCGATCCAGAAAAACCTGCAAGCGGATTGGCAGACGCCTTGCGGCATGTAGTCGAATCCACCGATATTGCTGCAAATGCTCTGGCCTTTGCACGAAAATATGCCGCATTCCCGCAAGAGGTTGTCGTCGGCAACCTGGTGCGGCGCATTGAGGAGATTTGTTCATGATCGGCAGAATCACCGGCATCCTGCTTGAAAAGAATCCGCCACAGATCATCGTCGATGTCGGCGGCATCGGCTATGAGATCGACGTGCCGATGAGCACCTTCTACAACCTGCCGGCCAACGGCGAGAAGGTGGCGCTTGTCACGCATTTGGTCGTACGCGAAGACGCCCACCTGCTGTTCGGTTTTCTCACCGACGCCGAACGCGCGCTGTTCCGCCAGTTGCTGAAAATCTCCGGTATCGGCGCGCGCACTGCCCTGGCGATCCTCTCCGGCCTTTCCGTCGGCGAACTGGCGCAGGCGGTGGCACTACAGGAGGTCGGGCGACTCGTCAAAATTCCTGGCATTGGCAAGAAAACTGCCGAGCGCCTGCTGCTCGAACTCAAGGACAAGCTCCCTGCAGGCAGCCTTACCGCCACAAAAGTCGGCGCTGGCGGGACGGCAGTACCGGATGCAGTGAGCGACATCCTAAACGCGCTGCTGGCACTGGGCTACAACGAACGCGAGGCGCACGGTGCCATGCGGGCACTGCCCGAAAACGCTAGTGTCTCCGACGGAATCCGCCAGGCGCTGAAGCTGCTGGCGAAGCCTTGAAGAGCGCAACAGGTAGAATCAGGCGCACCTCTCCGTCGAACAAAAATGATCCAAAGCACCCATCACTTTGCCCTCGGCGCCCGCATCACCCTCGCCGCCTTGATCATCATCGGGGCATTCTGGGTACTCGCTCCCTTCATCGCAGCAGTTTTGTTCGCCGCGATATTGGTCCTCTCGACCTGGCCCTTCTTTGTCTGGATCGAGGCGCGCCTCAAGGGCCGCACCACGCTCGCCGCCCTCGTGATCACGCTGCTTATCGCCACCACCATATTGCTGCCAATGTCCTACCTCGCGGCCACCATCACCGACGGCGTCTCGCAGTTGCTGGCGCTGTTGCGCGCGTGGTTTGCTGCCGGCGACTGGTCGTCGCCCGACTGGCTGGCGTCCATCCCGCTGGCGGGAAAACACCTCGATGCCTACTGGCACAAGCTCGCTGGCAGCCAGGAGGAACTCTCACAGCTCGGCAAGCAGTTGTTCGAACCCACCCGCAAGCTGCTCCTGTCCGCCGTCAGCCTGATTGGCCAGGGCTTGCTCGAACTTACGCTGGTAGTCTTCATCGCCTTTTTCTTTTACCGCGATGGCCGCACTCTGGCCAGGAACCTCGGGTATCTGGCTGAAAAAATTGCCGGCAACCTCGGTCAGCGCATGCTGACGCTGGCGCGCACCACCATCATGGGCGTCATGCTCGGTATCGTCGGCACGGCTGCAGCACAGGCAGTCGTGGCACTCATCGGCTTCCTGATCGCCGGCGTCCCCGCTGCCCTGTTGCTCGCCGCAGGTACCTTTTTCCTCTCGATGGTGCCGGTCGGCCCGCCGCTGATGTGGGGTGGCGCCACCTGGTGGCTGTATCAACAAGGTGAGACCGGTTGGGCGATCTTCATGGTGATCTGGGGCGTCGCAATCATCAGCAGCGTTGATAACTTCGTCAAACCAATTCTCATCAGCCGCACCTCCAGTTTGCCGATCCTGCTCATCGCCCTCGGCGTCTTTGGCGGCATACTGGCCTTTGGCTTTGTCGGCATGTTTCTCGGCCCGGTCATCCTTGCCCTCGCGCTCACCCTCGCCCAGGTCTGGTCAGCCCCCACGGAAAATTCATGATCGAAACAGATCATTTGATCGAGCGGATCATTACCCCCGATGCCGCCTCGCCGCAGGAGGACGCCCTCGAGCGTGCCCTGCGGCCAAAACGGCTTGCCGATTACGTTGGCCAAGAAAAGATTCGCGGTCAGTTCGAAATTTTCATCGAGGCTGCCAAGCGCCGCCAGGAAGCACTCGACCATGTGCTGCTGTTCGGCCCGCCTGGTCTGGGCAAGACCACGCTGGCCCACATCGTCGCCCACGAGATGGGCGTCAACCTGCGCTCAACCTCCGGACCGGTACTCGAGCGCGCGGGCGACCTTGCCGCCATCCTTACCAACCTCGAACCGCACGACGTTCTGTTCATCGACGAGATCCACCGCCTCTCGCCCGTCGTCGAAGAAATCCTTTACCCGGCGCTCGAAGATTTCCAGATCGATATCATGATCGGTGAAGGCCCATCCGCGCGCTCGGTCAAACTCGACCTGCCTCCTTTCACGCTGGTCGGCGCGACCACCCGTGCCGGCATGCTGACCAATCCGCTGCGCGACCGTTTCGGCATCGTCGCCCGCCTGGAGTTCTACACGCCCGAAGAACTAGGCCTCATCGTGCGCCGCTCGGCACACCTTCTCAACTGCGTGATCGCCGACGACGGCTCCGTCGAAATCGCCAAGCGTTCGCGCGGTACGCCACGCATCGCCAACCGCCTGTTGCGCCGCGTCCGCGATTTTGCCGAAGTCAAACACGACGGCGCCATCACCCGCGAAATTGCCGATGCGGCATTGATCATGCTCGACGTCGATCATCTCGGCCTCGATGTCATGGACCGCAAGCTGCTTTCTGCCATGCTCGAAAAATTCGGTGGTGGCCCCGTAGGCGTCGACAACCTCGCGGCGGCCATCGGTGAGGCGCGCGACACCATCGAGGATGTGCTGGAACCTTACCTGATTCAGCAGGGCTACCTGCAACGCACCCCGCGCGG